>DOCS01000208.1:10426-16713 GCA_003503355.1 Opitutia bacterium | reverse complement strand
TTAGTCAGGATCGAAACCCGACGACCCGAGATCATCGATTTATCGTGCCCACCGAGCGTATCAAAATAAACGAAGCCCTTGTCGTTGATATAAGTAATAATCAGACCCAGCTCATCAATGTGGCCGGCGAACAGCACCGAAGGATCGCCGCCCGAATTGATCGTGGCAAAGCGATTGCCCATCGTATCTTTGCGATAGACATCAACCTGTGCTTCAACATGGCGATCGACCACCGCTTGCGCTTCATACTCGTGCCCCGTAGGCGAACGAGCGTCGAGTAAATCGACGAGAAAGGATGGCACTGAGTAAGGCTTAGCGGTTGTAGACTCTTTGTTGGACATGAGCTAAATCTTCTAGCAAGAAGTGAGTTTGGCAAAGTGATTTTAAGCTAAATCCTGCAGTTGCGCAGACTTGCTGCAATGGCATGGCATATTGGACGAATCACGCGTTTGATAATCAACAAAGTGTGACTAGCCAGACTGGAGCCCAGGAGCGCCAATCTCGCATTAGCCTTTCAGGGACACGGTGCAGGATTCGTTTGCTAAAGCGGCGCGCGACAACGCTTGATCCCTCTGTCAATTCCGCCCTTCCCAAGAAAGTTTCATCGTCGATTCGCGTCGAAGCACCGATCACAATGGCTGTCGTCGCCGTGCGACCGAGAATCCAGAAACCAAGGCGAAAATCACAACGGCCGCCGCCCGACCACTCCGAAAACAGCAGCCACTGCCGTGCCTTACCCAGTAACTATAAAAAAAGCGCTCTCCGCAATGGAGAGCGCTTTGGAAATTGGATTCTGCGTGTCGCCTAGTAGCGGTAATGCTCCGGCTTGAAAGGACCCGTCGACTTGACACCGATGTATGACGCCTGCTCGTCGCTGAGCTTGGTCAGCTTGCAGCCGATCTTCTCTAGGTGCAAGCGCGCCACTTCTTCGTCGATGTGCTTGGGCAAGATGTACACGCCTGGGGTGTATTTCTCGACCTGCTTCCAAAGCTCAATTTGAGCGAGCGCTTGGTTGGTAAAGCTATTGGACATCACAAACGATGGGTGTCCAGTCGCACAGCCGAGATTTACGAGGCGACCTTTGGCTAGCAAATAAATGCTGTTCCCAGCTGGGAATGTGTACTTATCCACTGCACCTTGATCGTCGGGCTTGATCTCCTCAACTTCCACTCCCGGCATGTCGTTCAATGCGTCAACGCCGATTTCGTTGTCGAAGTGTCCAATGTTACACACAATCGCTTGGTCCTTCATCTTTGACATCTGGTCTGCCGTGATGATGCCGTAATTACCGGTGGTAGTGACGTAGATGTCGCCCCAACCGAGCGTGTCCTCGAGGGTCAAGACCCGGTGACCTTCCATCGCTGCTTGCAGTGCGCAAATCGGGTCTACTTCGGTGACGACCACTTGCGCGCCCATCCCCTTGAGTGCGGCCGCACAGCCCTTGCCGACGTCACCGTAGCCACAGACAACGCCCACCTTGCCCGCAATCATGACGTCAGTCGCACGCTTGATACCATCGAGCAGGGACTCGCGGCAGCCGTACAGATTGTCGAATTTGGCTTTGGTGACCGAGTCGTTAACGTTAATCGCCGGCACCAGCAGTTTGCCTGCTTTGTGCATTTCGTAGAGACGGTGCACACCAGTCGTGGTTTCTTCGGAAACACCCTTCCACTCCTTCACCACCTCATTCCAGTGGTTCGGCTTCTGTGCATTGATCTTCTTCAGCAGACTCTTGATCACGGCTTCTTCCATGCTTGCAGAGTCGGAACTGACCCAATCGCTGCCGTCCTCGAGTTCCTTGCCCTTATGGATCAGGAGAGTGGCATCGCCGCCGTCGTCTACAATCAATTGAGGACCGGAACCGTCGGGCCATGTGAGCGCTTGCTCGGTGCACCACCAGTATTCTTCAAGTGTTTCGCCCTTCCAGGCAAAAACCGGCACATCGAGATTTTTGGCAACATAGGCAGCTGCATGATCCTGTGTGGAGAAAATATTACACGAGCACCAACGGATGTCCGCTCCAAGTGCTTGCAGTGTCTCGATCAGCACCGCGGTCTGAATCGTCATGTGCAGCGAGCCCATCACGCGCACACCCTTGAGTGGCTGCTCCTTGGAGTATTTGTCGCGCGTCGCCATTAGGCCCGGCATTTCGAATTGTGCGATTTCGACCTCCTTACGACCGAAGTCGGCGAGGGAGATGTCTTTGACCTTGTAGTCAGTGGTTGTCAGTGTGTCTGTGCTCATAATATGAATTGATAGTTTAGATTTTTTGCCCACGAATTTCACGAATGGGCATGGATTGTTATTTTTATTGAAGCACCAATCGTTTGGATTCGATTCCTGAGGCAGCACCGAAGTTGACCAAAATGCCAAGTTTATGACTTGTTGCGTTTAGATAATTTAAAACCTGAGAGCTCTCACTCTTATAAAACAATCTTAGGCATTCGTGAAAATTCGTGCGATTTGTGGGCAACTCTTAGCCTGCCTTACAGCGCGGCTTTGAGTTCGTCGGCTTTGGCGGTCGACTCCCAAGGCAGGTTGTCCTTGGCGAAGTGACCGTAATGAGTCGATTCGCGATAGATCGGACGCAGCAAGTCGAGCTGAGTAACAATGTCGGCGGGCTTGAAGCTGAAAACCTTCTGCGCGGCAGCGGCGATTTGCGCATCGCTCACTATACCGGTGCCGAAAGTGTCGATGTGCACACTGGTCGGATATGGATGCCCGATCGCGTAGGCGACTTGTAATTCGCACGCATCTGCCAAGCCGGCAGCCACGATGTTTTTCGCCACCCAACGTGTAAAGTATGCCGCCGAGCGGTCGACCTTCGAGGGATCTTTACCGGAGAATGCACCACCACCGTGACGTGCCCAACCACCATAGGTATCCACAATAATCTTACGACCGGTGAGACCAGCGTCGCCTTGAGGGCCGCCGATCACAAAGTTACCGGTTGGATTGATAAGATACTCGGTCTGATCGGTGAGCAGTTCAGCAGGCAACACCTTGCGGGCGATTTCTTTACAAAATGCTTCGATTTCAGCGTGTGGCTTACCTTCCGCATGCTGAGTGGAGATTACCACGTTCTTAATCGCGACCGGCTTGCCATCGACATATTCCAGCGCGACTTGACTCTTCACGTCGGGACGCAGCCAATCGACTATGAGCTGCTTACGCTGGTACGCGATCTCACGCAACAACCGATGAGCATACATAATCGCCGCAGGCATCAATTCCGGAGTTTGATTACACGCGTAACCAAACATGATACCTTGGTCGCCCGCCCCTTGCTCGGCAGTCTTTTTGCCAGTCGCTTCCGCCGCATCGACGCCCTGCGCAATGTCCGAGGACTGAGCGGTCAGGATGTTCGAAATAAACACCTTGTCCGCATGAAACACATCATCGTCGTTGGTGTAACCAATCTCGCGGATCGCTTGGCGAACAATTTCCTCGTAGTTGAGTTTCGCATTGGTGCTAATTTCACCCGCGAGAACGACACAGTTGCTCTTAACCAAGGTCTCGCACGCCACACGGCTGTTCGGGTCTTGCGTCAGGCAGGCGTCGAGCACGCTGTCGGAAATATAATCGGCGACTTTGTCCGGATGGCCCTCGCCCACCGACTCGGAAGAAAAGATGAAATTGTTACTCATATGTCCCACAGTGTTTTCAATTCACCGTAAAAATCAAGCAACTTATCAACATATCAGGATAATTTGATACGTATAGCCAAGAGCCCCGGCGTCAGCTCTTAAACTCGGGAAAGAAAGGGTTGCGTGCTTTCTCGTTGGCAACCGTGGTCAGCGGTCCGTGCCCGGCGCACAGAACCGTATCGTCCGACAGTGATAAAATATGAGCACGGTTACTTTCCAAGGCCTGCGCATAGGCATTCACCGCACCGCCCTGCGACAGACAGAACAGCGCGTCGCCGACAATCGCCACTGGCTGAGCCAGCCCCTCAACCACATAGGTGGTGCCACCCGGTGAATGACCGTTGGTCAAACGCACCTCGATGTGCAGGCCCTCCAAGTCAATGGAGTCGCCATGAGTGAGGGGATCCGCGTCGGCATACGGCTCAAGCTCAGGAGCAAAGGCAACCGAACCCTCGATCGACTCGAGCAACGCCTCATATGCAGCGATATGGTCACGGTGCGAATGCGTAATCGCTAAAGCCTGCAAATCAAGGCCGAGCGTTTGAACATCCGCCAGCAGCGCATCCACATTCGCACCAGTATCGAACGCTATCGCAACCTTGGTCTTCGGGCTCCAAACCAGATAGCTGTTAACCGTCATCTCCTCATAGCCCGGCACGGGGAACGGGGTATTATAGCATTTGAGCCCAGACACTTCGATTGCTGCTGGCGCCCATGCCTGATTAGCCATCGAAATCAGCGCCTCGACATCCAGCGCGAGCACCGGCGCCACTGCGCGCACACTCGCTTCATTATACTCTCCATTCAACAAAGCGGCAACCGCAGCCAACGGCAACCCGGCACTTTCAGACAGTGCTTGCTTACCGATGCCGAGCCCAGTGCAAGCCTTCATCAGTACGTCTTCGAAATTGTCTTCTATGCGTATTTCCATCATCCAGCTAGCAAGCGTCACAATCCGCCCAGCGACAAGCATCGACTGCAATACAGAACCAGACTCCAACGCGACCGCCTAGCTCTGCGCCCTCTTAGTGCAGAACAAACCGAACCACTTTTTTGGCTCAAGTGCTTGCGACGCCTCAACGCTTGCCTCCTCGACCTCAGCACACTCCGACACTGGGCTTGCCCCTTCGACGATAGGCATTTCTACCACAGGCTCCGCAACCACAGGGCAAGGCACCTCCAGTAAATGCCCGCGCCGCAAATCTTCCACGACTTTGCGATACAGCAAGGGCTTATGATAATAGGGAATTCCCTGCGCCTGCAAATACCTGACATTCGCATCGGTCAAACAACCGGAAACAATAGCGTAAAGGCAACTTGGAAACTGCGCTTTCATCTTAATCACAAAATCGAGACCAAAGCCGTCCGCCAAATGATAATCGGCAATCACCAGATTTACAGGCATCGCTGGATTGAGCATCACCTCGAGCGCGCCCGCTAAATTTAAAACCGGATAAACCACATATCCCTTTGACTCCAATTGCTCGACTGCAGTCGCCAACAGGGCCTCTTCGTCCTCAATAAATAAAATATACATACCCGCTCCTTCGTTCAGAGTGATTGGTGAGACACCTTAATATTTTAGCTCACTTCGTCTGAATCGCAAACTATGCACAAAAATTACCGAATACAGGGCTTGCATTCCGAAAAATCAGCTCCATAAAAGCGACATTCTTTAATGATGCCCAGATGGCGGAATTGGCAGACGCGCTAGACTCAAAATCTGGTTCCTTCGGGAGTGTGGGTTCGACCCCCACTCTGGGTACTCTTTAAAGGCTCGCTGTTCGATTGAAACAGTGAGCACTTGACCGCAAAGCATTCAACAACTGCTTCGCTCAAAACCTAAACTTCACCACGAAGTCATCGCCGCCGCGATCGTTGTCATACGACAAACCACCCTCGCCATCGTGCGGCCAAGCGTAGAGCATTCGTTACAGCTCGATTGCAGCGACACACACTGCCGACCACCACGTCGCCGCACAGATTGTCACAGCCGCACGACAAACGAGGCCACCTCCAAAGGACAACTCAAAAGACTGGCGTCACCTCGAGGTTTTGCCCAGGCTCCAAAAGATGCGTACCATTGCGGTCCGCATCTTCGTCGTTGCGAAACACCTGCACCTCCACCGAGGCGTCCAAATCCGAGGGAGCCAGCCAGCGCCACTTGCCGATCTCTTCGAATTCCATCGGCACGCCCGCCTCCCAGCTCAGCCCCCCACCACTTCCGCGCAGGTAGGGCTTGTTGCCAATTCCGATCAGGATGTTGACGGTAAACACAGCGTCGTTCTTCTTGGCTGACACGTGACGTGCCAGCGGCTTGACCACTTCACCAAATAAATCCTCCGCCGGTGCCTCGGCTAGCGCCTCATCATCGACTGTCGCTGTCGCCGTCGCCGCGCAATCCTCGACGGCTACCCGCACTCTCTCCGGCTCAGTTGCCTCCGCAGCCGCCATCTGTGGTTGCTGCTCCGAAACGGACGCCTCCTCGCCCGACTCAAGTGCGGCCATCTCTTCGGCCAACTCGGCATCCGGCGAGACTTCAATCACCTCAGCTGATTCGTCCAGCTCAGCAGGTGGCGCGACTAAGGCGCCTTCGGGCTCGGCGTCCGCGAGCGACTCAAACTCCGTCTCAGACGCTTC
>DOCS01000208.1:769-10341 GCA_003503355.1 Opitutia bacterium | reverse complement strand
TTCAATCGGCTCGGATAATTCGGTCGGCTCAGGCGTTTCAGTCGACTCGGTTGGCTCCTGCTCCGCGATGGGTACGGCAGCCGGCTGCACCACCACTGGCGCGTCAGCCGGTGGCTTCAGCTTCAGTTTGGCATCAATAATACGACTCACTGCGGTGGAGGACGAATCCTGTTTCTCCTGCATCGCACGTTGCAGTAAACCCGAATCGGACGTGCGCCGTTGACGCGGTGCACGCGGGGCAGGTCGGTCAGTCGTCTCCTGTGTGGTCGGTGTCGCCGCAGCACCTTCCAATACTTTTAAACGCGCTTCAATCGACTCGATCGGCTGCGCTGTCTGACTGAGCCTGACATCAAGCCCCTCCAAACTGGCCTGCAATGCGTCCAAGTCCGCGCCACCCGCAGTGGATCCCCCTAAGCCTGCATTGAGTTCGGCGACTTTTTCTTTCAACGCATTGAACGCCGCGACCTGATCGGCCTTAAAGCCCTCGATGGCGGCCACTTCAATAGATAAGCCCGCCACAGTTTGCGCCGCCGCAGAAAACTTCTGATCCACCGCAGAAGCCAGCAGTTCATAATGCCGCGCCGATCCGGAAGCGGACTCCAGAGCTTTGATCCGCTCATGGCAGGCAACCAAGGCCGCCTCGAACCGCTTTATATCGGCCTGCTGCAAACGCATTTCAGACGACCGATCGTCTGCCTCCTCCTCAAATCGCATGTTATACTCAACCACGAACGGCACTACAAAAAGGGCCGCGCCCAAAGCCACCGCAATCACACAGGAAGCGACCTGCCAATCCGACAGCTGCCACTGCCCCAGCGTCGCAATCACCAGAGCGATGCCGACCAGAATAATGTCCCCTAAATAGAAGGGCCATTTAGAAAGAGTAAGTGGGGCTTCGTCGTCCGATTGCATGCGGGGCTGTGCGTGTGTGGTTCGGTTGCTGATCAAAGCCAATCAGGCGCAACGGGCAACCCTCTTTTCGGACGGAAACAACATGCACCTCAAGACAGCGACAAGCAGCGCCTAATCGTTTAGCGAGGACGCTCGACCAAGCCAGCCTTACGGTAGACCTTACCAAGGACCTTATAGGCGCGCTTCTGGGCTTCTCCCGCACCGGCCTTGAGCACCGACTCAAGATATTTTTTGTCCTGAATTAGCTCCGCGTAACGCGCCTGCACCGGTTCAAGGGCAGCAATCACCACATCGGCTACTTCCTTCTTCAGATCACCATAGCCCTTGCCCACAAATGAAGCTTCGAGCTCGGCGGTCGAGCTTCCACTAATGGCCGAATGGATTTGCAGTAAATTTGAGACGCCGGGCTTGTCTTCGGCCGCCTTAATTTCACCACCAGAGTCGGTCACGGCACTCATCAGCTTCTTCCTCAACACGTCCGGTTTATCGAGAATGTAGAGCGTCGAATTCTGATTATCGTCACTCTTCGACATCTTGCGCTCAGGATCCTGCAGCGACATGATGCGGGCCCCAGATTTCGGAATAAAGGGTTCCGGTATTTTGAAAGTCTCAGAGTAGGTGCTGTTAAACCGTTGTGCCAGATCGCGGCACAACTCGAGATGTTGGCGCTGATCGTTGCCGACGGGCACCGCGTCCGCGTTGTAGAGTAAAATATCGGCTGCCATCAATACCGGGTACATCAACAAACCGGAGTTCAGCGAGGCCCCCGCACGCGCGCCTTGATGGGCAAATTTCAGCTCGTTGCTGCCCTCTCCTTCGGCGACTTTGAAACCGAGCTTCGCAGCCTTTTCCTTGAACTGCGTCATACGCTGCAGGTCGCCAATCGGCGTAATACAGCTCAGCAGCCATGCCAACTCGGTGTGGCCCACCACATGCGACTGGATGAAGAGATTCGAGCGCTCAGGATCAAGGCCGCAGGCGATGTATTGAGCGACACAGGACAGCGTATTCTTACGCAACTCGGCCGGCGTGTATTTCACCGTGATCGCGTGCAAATCGACCACGCCAAAATAGCAGTTATAATCGTCGAGCATGGTCGCCCAATTCTTAATCGCCCCCAGATAGTTACCGATCGTCAGGACGCCGGTAGGTTGGGCACATGTTAGGATGACTGGCTTTTCTTCGCTCATAAAGCGCCGATTGACGGCATCTGGCCTGCCCTTGTCAATCTTCCTTCTCAACCAGACAGCAGGCAATGCCGCCCAAACGGATAGAGCGGAGCAGACCGCCACTGCATAGAGGAACGACTGGCAGCAGCTCAGCAGACGTCTGGTTTCGGCGCCAACACGCGAATTTCTCTCTCTCAGCGCTGACCGACAGAACCACAATGGCCCGAATACACTGCGCCACGGAGCGCATACCTAATCACCATGGCAGGTTGCAGTTCAGTATCTCGAGCATACAATGTAAGTTGCGATTAGTACCCAAGTCCAGCGCCTCACTTCACGGACAACAGTGCTTCCCGACATTTCCCCTTTTTCGCAAAACGCCTCACCGCCCATCCCCCACCGCACATGCCTCACCGCATTGAAGACCTGCTCTTTCAGGAGGTTGCCAGCCAGCTCTCCGAAGCCGTCCTGATAACCGACGCCGACGCGAAAATCACCTGGGGCAACCGCGCGTTTTTAAGGCTCAGCGGCTACAAACTGAAGGAATGCTGCGGGAAGCACCCAAGCGTGCTGCTGCAGGGAAAAAGCACCAACCCTGAAACAGTTGAAGCGATTCGCCAATCCATCGACAACGGCCTCTACCTTAGAACCGAAATATTAAGTTATCACAAAAAGGGGCACCCGTATTGGGCCTTTATCTCGATCGCGCCGATTACAGCCGACAGCGGCGAAAGGACCGGCTTCATCGTGATTGAACACGATACCACCAGCGAGCACATTCAAGTCGAATCAATGGAGAAGCAAATGGTCGAAGTCTACGGCGCGTTGCTATCCTCCGATCAAGCGCAGCGTCCTCCGCTTTCCCCCAGCACACACCTACGAGCGGCAAAACTAAAGCATCGAAATTCGTTTCCGACGCACATTTGAATGACCGATGGCCCGGCGCCTCAGGGGTGCATTTATGCTCATTGATGACGACCGGCTTGAGGCTACGAGCCAACCTCGACTGAAGGCTACGAGCCACCCTCGGCTGAACCCCAGCGTGTCGAACAACGCAACTCTTCAGCACCTCACCACTTCACCGTGTCACCCCCACTGCAAGTTCCACAGTGACCGCAGCCCTAAAAATGAGGCCGCGGTCACCGGTTGCGCAGGCTTCGCTTCAACCGCGACCGGACAAGGTCCGATGGCTTTAGCGAGGATGCGGAGCGCTTGGACCCCTTATTTACTAGCGGCTTTCGCCCAGGAATCGCGCAGTGCGACCGTGCGGTTAAACACCGGCGCGCCGGGCTTTGACAATTTGTTATCCACACAGAAATAGCCAACGCGCTCAAATTGACAGTGCTCCCCATCAGCCACCTCGGCCAGGGCCGGCTCACACAGCGCAGTGACTTGCTGCAGCGACTCAGGGTTGACGAACTTGGTAAAGGACACGTCCTTGTCCGCATCCGGATGCTCTTCAGTGAACAGACGGTCAAACAAACGCACTGGCGACTCGACCGCATGCTCGGCGCTGACCCAATGAATCACGCCCTTTACTTTGCGGTCTTCTGGCTGCTTGTTCAGCGTATCGTGATCGACACTACAGAGCACTTTGGTGATGTTGCCCTCGGCGTCTTTCACCACGTCGTCACATTTGACAATGTAAGCGTTCCGCAGGCGGACCTCGCCACCTTTTTTAAGACGGAAAAACTTGCGGTTGGCTTCTTCCTTGAAGTCTGCCTGCTCAATAAAGAGACGGCCACCGAATGGAATTTTACGCATACCCGCGGATTCGTCTTCCGGATTGTTGACGCCATCGACTTCAACTACCAGCCCTTCCGGCCAATTGGTGATCTCAATCTCTAGTGGATCAAACACCGCCATGCGACGAATCGACGTGCGGTTCAACTCGGTGCGCACAGCATGCTCAAGTAGCGCCACGTCACTCGTGGAATTGACCTTGGTAATGCCCACCGTCTCACAGAATTGACGGATCGAAGCCGCGGGGTAACCACGGCGGCGCATCCCGGTCAGAGTGGGCATGCGTGGATCATCCCAGCCATCGACGAAATCCCCTTCCACCAGCTCACGCAGCTTGCGCTTACTCACGACCGTGTAAGTCATGTTTAAGCGGGAAAACTCAGTCTGCTTGGAGGGAAAAATGCCGAGCTTCTGAATAAACCATTCGTACAGCGGACGGTGGTCTTCGAACTCAAGCGAGCACAACGAATGGGTGACTTCTTCGAGCGAATCACTCTGACCGTGGGTGTAATCGTAACTCGGATAGATGCACCACTGGTCGCCGACCCGATGGTGATGCATGCGCTTGATACGATACATCACTGGGTCGCGCATGTTCATGTTCGGGTGGGTCATGTCGATTTTGGCGCGCAGCACCTTCTCGCCATCGGCAAACTCACCGGCGCGCATACGTTTAAACAGATCGAGGCTCTCCGCGATCGGCCGCTCACGATATGGGCTGGGCTTACCGGGCTCGGTAATCGAACCGCGGTACTCGCGCATCTCGTCGAAGGACAACTCCTCGACATAGGCATGCCCCGCTTCGATCAGCTGCAGCGCCCATTCAAACAGCTGCTCGAAATAATCACTGGCAAAGCAAATCTTCGCCCACTTAAACCCCAGCCATGCGATGTCCTGCTCGATCGCACGCACGAACTCGTCGCTCTCCTTCTCGGGATTGGTATCGTCGAAGCGCAGGTTGCACTGACCGCCAAACTCCTCGGCGATGCTGAAATTGAGGCAAATCGCTTTGGCGTGGCCGATCTGCAAATAACCATTTGGCTCGGGCGGGAAGCGTGTTTGCACACGTCCATCGTGCTTACCAGCTGCCACGTCGGCAGCCACCATTTGGCGAATAAAATCGGTCGGCGTTTCTTTAGCGTCTGACATATGTGTGTAGAAAAAATGAAATCATGTAGAATCTGCCAGATAAAACCACTGGCGACTCCAAGGTAGGGCAAATTGGTTGCGTGAGCGAGGCGGGTTATCCGACAAAACGTTTCAAGCGTCCGAGCACCTGCTCTTGGCCGAGCACCGCTAACATCGGCAGCAGATCCGGACCACCGCCCTGCCCGCTCAACGCGTAGCGCAACGCTGGAAAATAAGCGAACACCTTGGCACCCTTGGACTCCGCATGCGCTTCCAAGCTGGCTTGCAGATGATCGGCATCAAAATCAGCCACACCTTCCAGCACCGGAAGAATTTCCGCAATCAGCTCCTTGGGGTCGGCTTTTTTCGCGATCTTAGCACCGACCTTTTCGTCGAGGGTATAGTCATCTTGGAAGAAGTAGCGGCAGAAGTCAGCCAAGTCATCCAGCCCGCGTGCCTTGCCCTGACAAAGCTTCAGCACGGATTGAATGTAGTCCTCATCCGCGTCCTCTTCAATCACACCCGCGCTGTGCAAGATCGGGCGCGCCAACCATGTATAGGTCTCGATCGGCATCTCACGCAGGTACTCGGTATTTAAAGCAGACAGCTTTTTCTCATCAAAGCGAGAGTTGCCCTTGTTGATCCCTGGAAAGTCGAACAGTTCAATGATTTCATCAATGTCCATCTTCTCGCGCTCATCCTTTGGGTTCCAGCCAAGCAGTGCGATGTAGTTGCGCACCGCCGTCGCTAGAAAGCCCCGCTGCGCATATTCTTCGATCAAAGCACCCTTATCGCGCTTGCTCATTTTACCAGGGCCGGACTCCTTCAGAATCAGCGGGATGTGGGCAAACACCGGCGCCTTCACACCGAAGGCATTAAACAACTCCACATGCTTGCTAGTGTTGGACAGATGGTCCTCGCCGCGAATCACGTGGGTAATGCCCATGGTGATGTCATCGACTACATTTACAAAATGGAACACCGGGTTACCGTCCTTGCGTACGATCACGAAATCCATCTCCTCGGCACGCTCGACTCGGCCACGTACCGTATCGTCAATCACCACTGGTGCAGCTTTGACCTTTTCGACTTCGGCTTTTTTGAAATCGTCATATTCCGTGTAACGCTCGCCTTCCAACTTAAACCAGATCGCGCCATCTTTCTCGTAGGTGCGCCCCGCATCTTTCAACTTCTGCAAATACTCGTCGTAGATCGCCTGACGTTGGCTCTGAAAATAAGGGCCATAGTCGCCCCCCACTTCGGGGCCTTCATCCCAGTCCATTCCCATCCAGCTCATGCCTTCCAGCAAGACGCGCAAGGACTCGTCCGTGTTGCGCGCCTTGTCGGTATCTTCAATACGCAGGATAAACTTGCCGCCGGTATGACGCGCGTACAGCCAGTTAAACAAAGCGGTGCGAGCACTGCCGATGTGAAAAAAACCAGTCGGGCTGGGAGCAAAACGAACGCGAACTTGTGACATAATAAAAATAAGCTACAGATGAAATTTCGCAGTCGATAATTGCTCGCTGCGAAGTAAATGCACAGCACTCAACAAGTGTGTCGAATTGAGTCAACGTTGATCCTAAATTCCAACGGGGCAGAATGCCGCCTCCACTTTCGGCAAGCGTTGCAGGGACCCTCACCACCGCAAGCGCTCCAGCACGCAGAATGGGCCACGTCACTGACCAACCACAGCGACTACCTGCGCAGACTGACTTGGCAAAAACGCTCGACCACCGGCAAATGGCAGCGCAAATTGGAAATACAAAAATCGTGCGAGCAGGCAAACCAACACAGGCCATCATCCGCATGAACCTGCGTTGTTGACGACTTATCATCAACCTCGACCACAATCAAAGGAATCGAATGCTACAAAGTACGCTCCTTGAGCGCCACCGTCCGGTGCATGCCTAATGAAACAAACAATCTCCAAACCAGCGAAACAACCCTTCCATGTCATTGCCAAGGCCATCGGCCCGATCTGCAATCTGGACTGCAAATACTGCTTTTATTTGGAGAAAGAGCAGCTCTACCCTGACAACGAAAAATGGAAGATGTCGGACGAGCGTCTGGAAACGTTCATCCGCGACTACATCGCCGCTCAACCCGGACCAGAGGTCAACTTCGCCTTCCAAGGCGGTGAACCCACCCTGCTCGGCGTCAACTACTTCCGCAAGGTGGTCGCATTTCAAAACAAGCACGCCAACGGCAAGCGCATCAGCACAGCATTCCAGACCAACGGCACCCTGCTCGACGACGAATGGGGTGCCTTTCTGGCAGAAAACAAATTCCTAGTCGGTCTCTCGATCGACGGCCCCGAAGACCTGCACAACGCCAACCGCGTCGATAAGAAAGGCGGCAACTCGTACACGGAAGTCATGCGCGGGCTCAACATTCTGCGCAAACACCAAGTCGAATTCAACACCCTCACCTGCGTCAATTCAGTGACGGTGCAGCACCCGGTGCGCATCTATAAATTCCTCAAAAGCATCGGCTCACAATATCTACAATTCATCCCCATAGTCGAACGCGAAGTCGACACCGCAGCCGCCAAGCTCGGCCTCGACTTTGCCGCGCCGCCCAATTTAGCCGAAGCCCCGGCATTCAAGGCCAGCCCGCGCATGTCGGAATTTGCAGTCCCAGCAGAGGCCTATGGCGACTTCCTGGTCCAAATTTTCAATCAATGGATCAGGCGCGACGTCGGCAAAACCTATGTGCAATTGTTTGATGTCGCACTCAGCAAATGGCTCAACATTCCCGGCGGGCTTTGCTACTTCGCGGAAACCTGCGGAAGCGCCCTTGCAATGGAGCACGACGGCGACGTCTACACCTGCGATCACTACGTCTACCCTAATTACAAATTGGGCAACCTGATGAACACCTCGCTGGGCGAACTGGCCGACAGTCAAATGGCCGTCGATTTTGGCAACGCCAAGCGCGACAAACTGCCGCAGTATTGCCGCGATTGCAGCGTCCGTTTCGCCTGCAACGGCGAGTGCCCCAAGCATCGCTTCACATGGACACCGGACGGCGAATGGGGCCTCAACTACCTCTGCCCGTCCTACAAGAAATTCTTCAAACACATCGACCCCGCGATGCAAATCATGGCCGACCTCTACCGCTCCAAGCGCCCTCCGGCGGATGTCATGCACATTTTAGCGCAGCAACGAAAAGGCAAGCAACGCTAGGCCAACACTGGCTAGCGCCGCAGGCTCAACTGGGCTGGGACGATCAGCTTACGCCGGCTGCTCAGGCGCTACCTCAACCTCGCGCAGTTGCGAATCCCCCTCCAGTGGCATTAATGGCGCTGGCTGCTGTTGCACAAAGGGCACAAAAGGAATGCAACCAGAGAGCAAGAGGCAGGCGAAAATCATAAAAAATACACGTATCATACGCGTATGATTGATCGAGACGCAGACAGATGCCAGCGTAAAACAGGCGCAAAAACAAACGCTAGAAACGACAGCAAACAGGCCCCAAAGACCTCAACGTGGGATTAAGCGTCATTCATCCAGTATCCCCCTGAACACGACGTCAGCACTCACGGCGAAGCGTTCAAGCTCACGCGGCACAGCCCGGAACCGACTACGAAAAGACCCGTCTTCTCAGGGCTTGTATCACGGCAAGATCGCCCCAATCCGAGCCCTGCATCGCATTGACCTTCGGAGCGGACTGGAGCCCACGCTCGATTTGCCAGCATCCAACAAAACCGCGCACAAACTCCGCAGAGCCCAAAATGACACCATCGGTAAAATAGCGGACTCGACAGCGAAGTATCACGACCTTCGGCAAATGTCCGTCATCCTGATTCAACACCTTCAACGCCCGTCCACGGGTCATCTCAAGTAAGCCAGGATCAGACGCTCGCTTGCCAAAAATCAACGAGCGATGCGCACGCAGCGCGGAATCAGACTGCCTCGCTCCAGAATCGCGCCAAACAGCAGTCAGCCCCCTCTGGGCAACCACAACTCCAGCGATCGCCTCGGCATAACCACAGAAACGGTAATCCTTCGGATCATCGACAATGCCTGCACGCACCGGATTGAGATCGATATAAGCGGCCATCGTTTGCAGCGAATTCCCCTGCCCCTCAACTAAGACCGACTTGAAGCGGTCGGCCCACAGTGTGCCAAAGCGCCGATGGTTGCGGTTATACCAGACAGAAAAACGCTGCTTCACGGTTTTCATATACTCCGACACATCTCCCATCCGCGCCAGCAACTTGCGGCGCATTGCATCCGCTTCTGGGCCTCCTGCTTGAAGTTCCGACTCCAGTACCTTCGTCGACGCGGTCTGAAACTTAGTCGGCTTGGGATACAATACTTTATAACGCCGCATCAGCTCAGCGTCCGTAAGAAGCGATTGTTCAGGAATGCGCAGCAGCACGTGAAAGTGATTTGTCATCACACAATAAGTGAGGATCTCCGCCCCGCAAAATTCAGCCACTTGCCATAGCATTTTACGCAGCATCTCCTTCTCACGATTCTCAAACAGCATTTCGCCATTCACCGTCCGAGTCATGCAATGATAGACTGCGGCAGCACCGCTCACCTTGATTCGTCGCATTCGCATACAACACAACGAAACCAACTATCCCTAAAAGTCTAACCGATCCTATGC
>DOCS01000208.1:0-748 GCA_003503355.1 Opitutia bacterium | reverse complement strand
ATAGCCTGACACTTGAGATTGCCTGACACTTGAGATTGCCTCTTGAGGTTCCTCGTGGGCAATCGATGAAGTAGATCGGCCAGGGTCGTTTATAGCCTGACACTTGTGGTAGCCTTTGTATTCAAATCTTAGATCACCGGACCGAAGAATGAGCGTCCACATGCGACGGTTTGCTCTGCAGGGTTGGTTCACCCTTCAAATACCCAAGTGATGTAAGAAACCGGTCCATTTCTATCACGGTTTTGGTATAGTTTTCCTCCTTTTTGTAATTAAAGAAACCGTGGGATTGCCCCTCGTAGAGATGCAAATCGCAACGACGCCCTTTTTCTTCCATCAAGCGCTTGTACTCCTTCGCCGTCTTTACGGGGATCAGTTGATCCTTTGTTCCAAGAAAGACGACCGTGGGAGGTGCAGTTTTGTTGATGTTGTGCAGTGGCGAAAATGCTTCCCAATACTCTTTCACGCGGGAATGACCATAGCCACTTGGACCGTTATCAAACACTGGATTAAACAGTACAAGCCCGTTGGGTTGGGAACTGACACTCAGATCCGCTCCCTTTTCCTCGAATCCTTTGGTCATACCTGTAGCCGCCGCCACATGACCACCTGCTGATCCTCCTGCTGCAGCAATACGCTTTGGATCTGCGCCAAGTTTCTTTGCATGTTGCCTAATCCATCTGACCGCCGACTTACCGTCCTCTACACACTCGCGTGGTGTCGTCTTGTTTCGGGACTTCACTCGGTACTC
>DOCS01000230.1:1336-5679 GCA_003503355.1 Opitutia bacterium | reverse complement strand
GGACTCCCTCCTCCGATCCAAAAAACCGGAACTTTCTGCTCGTTAAGTGCGTCCATCGCCGCCAATGCCGCATGAAAATTGGTCGCTTTGGAATCATCCCAAAAAGACACCTCGCCCCAGACCTCAACCTGACGCAAGCGATGCGCGGCTAGTTGAAGGGTATTGGCACGGCTAATCAGCGCTTCCAGCGGAAGATCGAGCGCCCGCCAAAGCGACGCCGCAAGGGCGAAATTCTCACTCTGCGGGGATTGATAAAAAGGAGAGTGAGGCTCCAGCCCCTCGACAGGCTCAGTTGCTTGCGCCACGAGCGTGCAATGCGAAATATCAGCCACGGCAGGATCAAATGCGACGACACTTGCCCCCAGCACACAGGGGGCATCCGGAGCCAGGCAACTACAGAGCCGTTGCTTGGCAGCGAAATAATCCGCCAGGTTTGCATATCGGTCGAGATGATCCTCGGCAAAATTAATCCAGATCAGTCCGTCCAGCCGCAGGCCTTCAGACAGCTCCGCCTGAAAAGAACTGATTTCGCACACGGCGTACGCGTCGCTACGATTGACAGCGCCCAACACAGCATCACTCAAGGGAGACCCTATATTGCCGGCAGCCACTGCAACATGCCCTGCGCCCTCAAGCCCAGCACACAACAACGAAGTCAGCGTCGTCTTTCCATTGGTTCCAGTGACACCGAGCAACTGCCCACGCCAGTACTGCGCCGCGAACCCAAGCTCGCTATAGCAAGGTTTCGTAACCCCCTCTGCCAGAACACGCCACGGGTGCTGCATCGCAAATCCAGGACTGAAGATAAACGCATCAAAGGCATGCAAAGATTGTTGATCAAAATTAGCTTCGTCGCCCTGCCCGCCTTCATCAAAAATACAGACCTTCATGCCGCGCTCGATCGCCAAACGCTTAGCCGCCTGACCGCTGAGCCCTGCCCCGAAAATCGCCACACGCTCAAAGGCGCCTGCCATTGCGTTGCCAACTGGATGTGCAGCCTTCAAATTAGCGCAGTTTCAGCGTGGCCAATCCCGCCATGGCGAAAATCAAAGAGAGGATCCAAAAGCGAATCACGACCTTGTTCTCGTGCCAGCCCTTGAGTTCAAAATGGTGGTGAATTGGCGCCATCTTGAAGATACGTTTTTTGCGCATTTTGAAAGAGCCAACCTGCAAAATGACCGAGCCCGCCTCCATCACGAAAATCCCGCCAACAATAATCAGGGTAAACGGCTGATGCACCATAAATGCAATCATACCAATCAACCCACCCAGTGCGAGTGAACCGGTATCGCCCATGAACACTTCGGCCGGGTGCGAGTTGTACCAGAGAAATGCCAGACTCGCGCCAAGCAGAGCGGAACAGACGACCGCCAGCTCCCCGGCTCCTGGCAGATAGCTAATGAACAAATAATCGGCGATGATGGTGTTACCCGCGGCATAAGCCATAATCGCAAAAGCCAACGCGGCAGTCACCGTGCAGCCGATCGCGAGACCATCGACCCCATCGGTCAGATTAATCGCGTTGCTGGAACCAGCCAAAATCAGAAACAAAAAAGGCACCAACACAAACAGCGGCATCTTCGACCAAAGCACCTCTTTATAAAATGGCACCCACAGCTCGCGCATACGGTCGGCAGATTCTGGAGAGCTCAACAATATGAGCAGGGCAACCAGGGTGAGCGCAGCTTGGCCAGCCAGTTTCCAGCGCCCCGACAGTCCGGCACTATTCCTCTTCACCACTTTCAAATAATCGTCGAGAAAACCGATCACCGTCAGACCAAGATAGACAACCAGGGCCGTGTAAACGTAGACGTTCGGACGCGCCCACAGCACCGTACTTACAACCACTGAGACACAGATCATCAGCCCGCCCATGGTCGGCGTCTGCGATTTTGACGCATGTAACTCTGCCAGTTCACCGACCTCATCCTTGGTGCGCAGCGACTGCTTGGCACGCATCAGGCGCAGCTTGGCAAACAGCCACGGTCCAAACAAAAAACCAATACCCATGGCAGTCATGCCGGCGAACGCGGCACGTAGTGTGAGGTAACGGAAGAGGCGAAGCGGACCAAAATAGGCTTCAAAATCGGCGAGATAACTGAGCATGCTTTAACAGGGAGCGTGTGAAATTAGAAAACTTGGAATCAAGACCATTCCAGCGGTAAAAGTGTTTCGAGCGCATACGCGCGACTGCCCTTGACAAAGAGCGCACCGGCGAATTCAGCAACCTCGGATTGTATTTTTTCGACATCGGCGACCGCGACCAGCTGCGCTGAATCCGAACCGGCCTCCAGCGCGCCATCGCGATAAGCTTCGGCGAGTGCGCGCGGTCCTACAAAAAGAGCCCGATCCTCGGGACGTAATGCGAGATTTCGACCGGTTTCACGATGCAGCTCAACTGCGCCGCCCCCGAGTTCATTCATCGCCCCTAGCACATAGCAGCGCGGCTGATCGGACGACATCGCACGGCGAAAAGCGAGCAGCGCATCGACCATCGAAGCCGGATTGGCATTGTAACAGTCGATATAAAAAGTCTGCGCGCCCGCCTGCGCAATACGTCCGCGCGTCGACGACGGCCGCCAAGCCTCAATGCGCGTGCGTATATCGGCATCGCTGATGCCCAATTCGCGCGCGGCAACAATCGCCAGTGCGGCATTGACGCAAATCCCTGCACTCGGACTGGCGACTTGAAAACTCGCGGCACCCAAATCCGTCAGCAGAACGATGCTTGATGCCCCACCCGACATTTCCAAGCGGTAGCGGACCACACGATGCGGGCCCTGCGCCAACAACTCATCCTCGGCGGCGAGCACCACTGCCCGATCCGCGAGTGCGGCAAACGCTGCATGCTGGAATGCGCCACTCGGCAGCACGATGGGCGAATGCGGCTTAGCGCGCAGTGCCAGTTGCGCTTTTTCGGTGGCGACATTCTCGATCGAGCCCAGCAACTCCAAATGTGCTGAAGCAATGTTGGTCACCACTGTCAGATCGGCAGCAATCATCGATCCAAGTGCGGCCATTTCATCGGGCTGATTGATCCCCGCTTCAATCACGGCGAAATCCTGCCGTTCGGAATCGAGCCCAAAAAGCGTCATCGGCACTCCGATCCGATTGTTCCAATTGCCCGCCGTTGCGTGCGTGCGACTGTCTCCTAGTAGCAGACGGAGCATTTCCTTGGTAGAGGTCTTGCCACAGCTCCCGGTAATACCAACCACTGGCCCATCAAAGCGGCGCCGCACTCCCGCGCCAATCGCCGCCATCGCCTTCAGTGAATTTTCAACAATCAACTGCGGCAGCGCCAGTGCCTGCGGGCGCTCGACCAACAATGCGCTGGCACCAAGCTGTGCGGCCTGGGCAACAAAACCATGGCCGTCGCGCGCGCCACCACTCAAGGCGGTGAAGCATTCACCCGCCTTCAGTTGACGCGCATCAAAACAGAACCCCACGATCTCGTTGGGGATTTGATCCGCATGCCAACGCCCGCCGGTCCACTCCGCGAGGCTTTGAGGACTAAAGCGTGTCACGAGTGCGCTCCTCCTCTGAGACGAACTGACTGAGCTGCCACCTCATTTGCACTACGAATCCCGTTGATTGAGTGCTTTCAGGCGAATCAATTCAGCGGCAACTTGACGGTCGTCAAATGGAATCACAGTGCCATCGAATTCTTGAAACGTCTCATGCCCCTTACCGGCGACCAACACGCAGTCATTCGGGCCCGCCACATCTAAGGCGAGGGAAATGGCACGCTTGCGATCGTTGATGAACATCACGCGTTGTGCGTCACTGACAGTACAAGCGACGCGCATATCATCGAAAATCTGCTCCACTCGCTCAGAGCGCGGATTATCCGAAGTGGCGAACACCGTATCGGCGCCGTCCAAGGCGGCCCGCAGCATCGGCGCACGCTTCGTGCGATCACGATCCCCGCCACAGCCACAGACCACAATCAACTTGCCTTCAGTAACCTCCCGCAACATCGCACAAGCATTCTTGAGGGCGTCATCGGTGTGCGCATAATCCACGAGCACATTAAATGCTTGGCCCCGGTCCACTCGTTCCATGCGCCCGGGCACTCCGGAAAAACTAGGTAGCTCGAGCAGTAAGGCCGAAATTTCATATCCCTTGGCACGTCCAATCGCCAACGCAGCCAGCAGATTACTGACATTATAACGACCGAGCAGCGGCGACACCACTGTCGCCTGTCCCTCCGGCCAGAACAAATCAAATTCAGTGCGATCCGCATGCAGTTGCACGTTGTCAGCACGAATTAAAGCGCCTTCGCCCAGACCAAAAGTCACCACCGGCAAGCCACCAGGCAGTTCCGCATGCAGGCGCTTGCCATA
>DOCS01000230.1:0-1325 GCA_003503355.1 Opitutia bacterium | reverse complement strand
TAAAGAGACTTTTCTTCGCCTCATAGTACGCCTCCATCGTCTTGTGATAGTCAATATGGTCCTGAGTCAGGTTGAGAAACACAGCCACATCCAGATCCAGCCCGTGGACACGTTTTTGGTCGATCCCGTGGGAGCTGATTTCCATCACTGCTTCTTCACAACCATTCGTGACCATTTGGCTCAGCAGCGCATGCACATCAACGGATTCAGGAGTTGTTTTGAAAGACGGCAGCGTGCGCTTGCCAAGATCATAGCGAATGGTGCCCAGTAGACCGACCGCATCGCAACCACCGAGTAAATGCTGAGTCAGCATGGAAACCGTGGTCTTGCCATTGGTTCCGGTGATGCCTGCGATACGCAGTTTCTCATCTGGATTATCGTAAAAGCGACGCGAAACCAATGCGAGTGTTTCGCGGACATCTTTGACCTGAATGAAGTCGATTGGAAAATGCGAACCGAGATCTTGCTCTGAAATGATTGCCACGGCACCGCGGTCCACCGCTTCTTCGACATAGGAATTACCATCCGTGCGCAAACCACCAATGGCAAAAAACAGGGCGCCGGGCACAACGCGACGGCTATCCGTTATGAGACACGTTACCGCACTATCGCCACCGCCCTTACGCTTCACTTGGCCCAGGCCTTCAAGGAGTTGCTGAACATTTGGATTCATAGGAGAACGACGATCACTGTTGACTCGATTGGCGTCGAGTCCCCTTGAGTAACCTTGGCGAGCGCTGGCATTGGAAAGCAGCGTACTAATTTGAAATTCGGCGAGACCGATCATATCTGGAATATTCTAAAGCGAGAAAGGGGGTTTCCGACTTGACTGGCCGGATGCCTAAATAAGCGATACAGGCTTCCGCAATTTTGCGGAAAGCAGGCGCGGCAACGGTTCCCCCGTAGCCAACTCCCTTCGACTTGGGCTCATCTACCACAACGGTGATCACCAAGGCAGGGTTGTCGGCGGGAAAGAATCCACTGAACGACGCAATGTGGTGGCGTCTGGAATAACGGCCATTAACGATTTTCTGTGTCGTGCCGGTCTTACCAGCGACTGCGTAATTTTCTATCGCCGCTTTTTTTGCAGTCCCCTGCTTGCCGACCACATCGACCAGCATATCTGCAACCGTCTCCGCAACATCGGCGGAAATCACACGACGCTTTGCTTTGGGTGCAAAACGAACTACGTCATGTCCCGCAGCATCGAACACACGTTGTGCGAGAAGCGGCTCCATCAGCACACCTTTGTTAGCAATGACTGACATCGCTGCGTGCACCTGCATCGGCGTCGCGCTAACCGCATGCCCCATTGGCATGCGTGT
>DOCS01000074.1:1621-3079 GCA_003503355.1 Opitutia bacterium | reverse complement strand
CCAGTTGCTGGAGTATGGTATTTATCCAGATCGTTTGGAGCTTTCGTCCGCGACGACACTCGGAGGGGTCTGCGATTACGCGCAGTTTAATCAAATTTCATCTCCTATTCTCTGTTTTGAGCTTACTTCAAAGAGTGCCAACGTGTTTATCTTGACCCGTGGTCAGGTTGAAGTCGCACGGCCGGTGCCCTTTGGGTTGGACAGTATCTATCCGCTGTTGCAGCGAGAGCTTGGGTTGAAGGACGAGGCTTCCGCGCGGAAGCTTTTTTTCTCCAACACGTTTGATTTTGCCGAGATGGGCCCTAAGTTACTTCGACGTATGATTAAAGAGCTCCAAGCATCTGCTGGATTTTATGAAGTGCAAACCGGGCAGACGATCGATCGTTTGTTCATCAGTGTGTTACCTAAAAACCTGAGTTGGATCGCGAAGACTGTCTCGGATTCCCTGGGTCTCGAAATTCTGCAGCCAGACATTGAGCCATGGCTGAATAGTTTGGATGTGACGCTGGCAGAGAGTGTCGAGGTTTCTAATTTAGGCGCCCGCTGGTTGGGGTTATTTAGTTTGATGGGTGAGTTTCACTTAAGGGAGGAGGTGAATCGTTGTGAGTCGTAAAAAAGAGTTACAACCGAATTGGCGGCCGAATTTTAGAATCCAGTCGACACTTCCTGATATTAAGGTCGTTCGTACCGATTTTATCATTAATTCCGTCGCGTTGGCACTGGTGTGCATGGCGTTTTTTTTCCTGCTTGAGCGTGAGTACCGCGCGTTTTCGATGCGGGGCACGATCGAACATATGGAGCAGCGCATTCGGCTTGCCGAGACGGCTGACAAGCACAGCTTGCAGCTTAGTCAGCGTTTTCGCAAGGCGACGCAGCATGTGATCGAGCTACAGCGATTTTACAACTCTCCGCTGCCAGCCCATGATTTTCTGGCTGAGTTGGCGTTATTGAAGCCGAAGGACTTGATCTTTTCGAACGTGAAGCTTTCCGAGGCGATATATAAGGAGAAAAAAAATCCCGCTCGGATGCAGTATAAAATTCAAATATCAGGCGATGTCCCCGAGTTGACCCTGCTGAATGAATTTAAAGGCGTCTTGCAGCAATCCAGTTTGTTAAATCCGCAGGGATTTGTCAGTGTGGTTGACGAAAGAATGCAATCGCGGGATGTCAAAACACGCATCATCCCATTTGAGATTTCGATTGCTTTGACTACAGAGAAGCCTTCGAAGGCGGCTAAAGGAGGCAAAGAGTGAATCTTATACTGAATAAATTGAAGCAGTATCCGTTCGCGGTTGTTTGCTGCGTCTTGCTGCTTATTGGCATGTCTGTGCTGCTGTTGCGCGGCGGGCTCTTGTCCGAGTTGACGGAACGGGAAGCAGAATTGAGTGCGCGTATCCGGACGGTTGATGGAAATGCGAAGAACTCCAAGGATTTAGAGCAGCAGGTTGAAGCCTTGGA
>DOCS01000074.1:0-1518 GCA_003503355.1 Opitutia bacterium | reverse complement strand
CTGTCACTCAGCTTTCAGGTCAAGACCCTGCGCTGTCGAAGGGGGGGCCGAATGCACTGAAACTACATTCCTCGATTCTATATGATATTATTTTGAAAGGATCGTTTAAGGAAATTCTTGGGTTTATCTATGAAATGTATCGGGTCGATCCATTGATTCGTGTGTCCGACTTTCAGGTGCATCAAGCCGATGGCACGGATGCAGCAGTCGCTGGTTTAGTTGCAAAATTACGCGTGGTTGTACTTGCGAGGAAGAATTAAACTGGGAATTCGATGAAAAAAACGTGCTTTATATTACTTTTGGTCGAGCTGCTTTTAGGGGCTTGCGCATTTGCTCGGCCTCAGGAGATCAAACTCTACGGGCGCAAAGATCGCGTGCTAGCTCCCAAGCTACGTACGGACGTTTTGGCTGCTGCCGAGGCGTATTTGAATCAGGGCAATCATGACTTTGTGGTATTAGTTGAGGATATCGGAAATCCTTATGCAGTTGAGCCCGAGGTTCAGGAGGTCAAGAAGGCGCCAGTACAGATTGTTAGGGCGGCCCCCAGGAAAGTGGTGCGGCGTGCGCCGACCGCGCCGGTGGCTTACAGCGATGCGTCGGTACTTAAGGTGATCGCCTCTAGTTTTGCGAAGCAGGTGCGTGGCACTCTGGCCAAGGGGGGCATCTACTATCTCCAGCTACAAGGTGGCGGATTGCTGAACGCTGGCGCCAGTTTTCCTGTTAAGATTCCCCAGATCGAGGGACAGTCTTTTAGAGTCGTCGTCTCCAGAGTCGACGCTCGAGGATACACTCTGCAAATGGGCGACGCCTCGCTGTCGATGCCATTGAACCCACTGTCAGTGCAGGCCCCTGGAGCGATCAAGCGTTCCATACAATAGTTTACGTATTTATTTCTTAATGATCGCCCTAAATCTGATTACTCGGTCAATCAACACCAACAAGTCCTATGAATAAGCATAACTTAATCTATATGTTGCTAATTGTGCCAGTCGTCCTGTTGGCGGAGGCAGAAGAGTCATTGCTCGACGGCATCGATTTATCGGATGTTGTGGTGATTGAGGATGCGCCCGCCCCGGGTGTTGAGTCGAGTTCAGCTCGAGCAGTTCTGGGCACGGTGGACATTGAGGTGCCAGGTGCCTCGGCCGATTCTGGTACGGTGGACAGTGAGCTGCCAGATGCCGCGCTTGATGTAGCTGTGGTTGATCTGGTGGTGCCCGAGATACCTGCTGTGACCTCAGTCTTGCCCAGCGAAACCGAAGTGGTCCTAGAGCTGCCGGCGTTGGAGGCCAGACCAGGTATAGGCACCTTAGCCGAGCAGGAGGTTTCCGCTGGTGCGGCAACCATCGTTGAGGAGGAAACGATTTCGGTTGATTTTCCGGATGAAGATGTACGCACGATTCTTCGTAACGTGGCTGATTTGTTCGATTTGAATTTAGTAGTTCCCGATACGTTGCAGGGGCGTACATCAGTGAAGTTACGCAACATCACTTGGCGTCAGGTGTTTGAGGTGGTACTCGA
>DOCS01000104.1 GCA_003503355.1 Opitutia bacterium | reverse complement strand
CGCAATGGATCCACTCACTCAAGCCAGTCTCGGCGCGGCGGTTGCCGTAGCCGCCAGTTCGCGTGCGCAGGCACGCTGGGCGCTGCTGATTGGTGCGGTGGCGGGGGCGGCGCCCGATCTCGATGTGCTGATACGTTCCAGTGCCGATCCGCTACTGGGATTAGAGTATCATCGGCATTTTTCGCATGCATTGATGAGCGCTCCGTTGATCGGGCTGTGTTTCGCAGTCCTGTTTAAGTGGTTGTTCGCACGGTCGGCCCCGTCGTTTTCCGCGTGCGCTCGCTACGCGGTGCTGGGCGCGTTGACACATGGTTTGCTGGATGCCTGTACCAGTTATGGCACGCTGCTGTATTGGCCGTTCAGTACTCACCGCGAGTCGTGGGATCTGATCTCAGTGATTGACCCGCTGTTTACCCTGCCGCTCGTGGGGTTGACGGTGTGTGCATTTATCTGGCGGCATCCACGCTGCGCACAACTGGGGCTGCTCTTCTGTGCGCTGTATTTAGGCTTTTGCGGAGTGCAGCATGTACGCGCCTCGCAAGCAGCCGAGCAGCTGGCTACGGCACGTGGGCATCAACCGGAGCGTTATTCGATTCGCCCTTCATTCGGCAATAGTTTGTTGTGGCGTATGATTTATCGTTTTGAGGGCCGTTACTACGTCGATGCGATGTGGGCGTTTCCGGGCGCTGAACCGCGCCTGTATCCCGGTCGTGCGGTCGCACAGTTTGAGCCGTCCGATGCCGCCGCGCTGGTGACTGCGGATTCAGTGCTGGGGCGCGACATTGAGCGCTTTCGTTTCTTTTCTCAGGGATATGTGTCGGTGCATCCCTCCGACGATCAGGTATTGGGGGATGTGCGCTATGCGATGTGGCCGGACTCGGTCGTGCCGCTGTGGGGAATTCGTATCAACCCCGCTCATCCAGATGCGCATATTGAGTGGGTCACTTATCGGGACGCTTCACAAGCCGCGCGGGATCGCCTTTGGCAAATGATTCAAGGCCGCCCGGTGGCGCCGCTGGGCGATTGAGTAGGTTTGGCCAGGTGTCGCTGAGTTATTGGCGGGATTCGGCAATCAAGGACATGATCAAGGTCTTGCTAATGCTGGCGTTACGCGCTTGCTTCTCAGCAGGCGGATAAACAACCACTGCGTGTCGTGGTGGTTGGAGGACGCAAACTGCGAAGCATAGCATATGAGTGAGATACAATTTGACGATTTTCCTTTGATCGAGCCGATCCAGCGGGCCTTGGTGGAAAAGGGCTACGCGCAGCCGTCGCCGATCCAGGCGCAAGCGATTCCGCAGCTGTTGGAAGGTCACGATTTGTTGGCCTGCGCGCAAACCGGCACTGGAAAGACCGCCGCCTTCGCGTTGCCGATGCTGCACCGGATTGCGACCCAAGGGCGCAAGCCGTTTCGTCGCGGGGTGCGCAATCTGATTCTGGTGCCGACGCGCGAGTTGGCGGTGCAGGTGACCGAGAGCTTCCGCACCTATGGCAAGCATTTGGACCTCAAGATCGGGATGATCTACGGTGGCGTTTCGCAGACGCCGCAGACGCGCGATCTGTATTTTGGTTTGGACGTGCTGGTCGCGACCACGGGGCGCTTGCTAGATTTGATCAAGCAGGGGCACGCGAACCTGAGCGGGGTGGAATGTTTAGTGCTCGACGAGGCGGACCGCATGCTGGCGATGGGCTTCATCGATGACCTGCGCGAGATCGTCAAAGAGGTGCCTGCGGAGCGGCAGACGCTGCTGTTTTCAGCCACCATGGCCAAGGGCGTGGCCAAATTGGCCAGTGGCTTGTTAAACGACCCGCAGCACATTCGCATTGCGCCGCAGGGGACCACGGCGGAGAAGATTGATCAGTCGGTGCTGTTTGTGCGACTTCGGGATAAGCCAGCGCTGTTGCTCGATTTGTTGCATAGCCAATATTTTGAAAAGCGTGATGAGCTCTGCCTTATTTTTACCCGCACCAAGCGCGATGCCCGATTGATAGCGACGCATTTGAATCGCGAAGGGATTCGTTCCGACACGATTCACGGCGACCGCACGCAAGCGGCGCGCGAGGATGCGCTGCGACGCTTTAAGCTAGGTGAGACGCCAGTGCTGGTGGCGACCGACGTGGCGGCACGTGGGATCGATGTTAAAAATATTGGTCTAGTAATTAATTACGACCTGCCGATGGACTCTGAGAATTATGTGCACCGCATCGGGCGTACCGCGCGCGCCGGCGAGAGCGGCCAAGCCATCAGTTTGTGCACTGAAATCGATCAGGACGTGGCGCGTTTTAAGGCGATTGAGCGCTTGATCAAGCAAACCATTGCGACGGTCCGGGAGCATGATTTTCATGACGAGGCGATCGAGGCGCTACACCGGGAAGGGACCCCGTTGCCAGAGGCTGCTGAATCGCGGCGTCCGGCGCGTGGCGTGCGTGCGGCTGGCAAACGGACACCTCCCAAAGCCCAGGATGAACCGCCCAAGCGCGCGTCCGGGGGCAAAGCCGCTCAGCAGAAGCGCGCTGGGCGACCCTTTCGAGGTTTCGGCCGTGGGCGGCCGTAAATGCGAGGGAGAAAACGCGAGGCCGGCTGAGTG
>DOCS01000214.1:493-4175 GCA_003503355.1 Opitutia bacterium | reverse complement strand
CGACATTTCAAGGAAGAGCTCATGTTCCTCCTTCTTCGGCAGCTCCTTGAGGATTTTTTCCTTGGTACGACGCAGCACAAACGGCGCCGCACGACGCAGGGTGCGCTGAGGCTCCCGGCGATAACTATCCTTAAAATCTTTCAGCGTGCCAAAGATGCCAGGTACGGTCGCGGTCAGCACCGAGTAGAATTCGGAGACATTATTCTCCACCGGCGTTCCGGTCAGACAAAGTGTAAAACGACGATTCAACTGCGCCGCGGCTTTGGTGCGCGCGGTGGTGACGTTTTTCAAATTATGTGCCTCATCAAACACCACGATGTCGAATTCGTGCTCCGCCATGTTTTTGGCATCAATGCGCACGCGATCGTAGGTAGTCAGCACGACCTGCGCCTCCTTCAGCGCGGGCATCCAGCGCGCATGGCTGAGGCAATCCGACACCCGCAGATGCGGTGCAAAGCGGGCAAATTCATCCAACCAGTTAAACACCAGGCTCGGCGGCAAAACGATCAGCACCGAAGCCCGATCCTCCGTAGCAGGCTGTTGTTCAAAACGCGCGACGAGAAACGCAATCGTCTGCACCGTTTTACCGAGTCCCATATCGTCAGCCAAACAGGCACCGAAGCGGTGTTGGTAGAGAAATTCAATCCATGCGCAACCCTCGCGCTGGTACACCCGCAGATCGGCTTGCAACGCTTTCGGCGGCACGAATTCCTGCAACTTATCAAACTCACTGAGGCTGGCGAACACCGCCTCCACCGCATCCGGCAATTGCAACTGCACCCCCTTGCGCCGCAGGGCGATCCAATCGAGCATCTCTAAGCGGGAGATCTGAAACCCACCATCCGCCGAGAGTCCCGCGTCGGCAAGCCGCGTCTGGCCGCGCTGCAAGACCTCGGCGATCATTTGCAGACCATCGGCCTGCCCCTCTCCGACTTCGGGCATAATCAAGCTGCCATCCTCTGCTTCCAGAAAGAGCTGCCCGCGGATCAATCGCTTCCAATCGGCAGGGCTGATGCTACGATCCCCGCAGCTCATCGATGGGTGCAACTCAAACCAATCAATGTCTTTACCGCCCCCCCCGCCGTGCGTGCCTTGCAAATTGATCGAGAGCGGTGCGGTACGGATCTCTTGTTCATTAAAGCGCACCCGTACTCCCAGTGCCGCGCAGACCGAAACCAATCGCTGTAGCGCCGCATCGCCGGAATCATTGCGTGACAATTGCAACGACCCATTGCGCAAGCCCTTCAAATCATCGCGTGTCGCCGCATCGCACATGCTCAATAGCAGCATAGACACTTTGCCCAGATGCAATGGACAAGTCAGCCAGCGCTCATTGACTTCATCCAAAACCAAGCGCGACTCATCGACTCGCGAACGACCAATAAAATTGACGAGTTTATCGACCACACCGCGGACCACGCTGCCATACTCCTCAGAAAGCAGTTCGGGAAAGGTCGCCGCCAACTCATGCAGGTCGACCAACTTGCCAGCCTCATTAGCCGACAGTACCCGCCGCAGCAAATCGCACAACGCGCGCACCCGTCGCTTGGCACTGAGCAAAGAACCATACGTCCCACTCAGCAACGAATCCATCAACGCGGTCTGATACGAATGCAAGTCGAGCCGCAGCCCCTCAACGCTCGCAGACAGCTCAAACTCCAAGGCTTCGCGCTCGCCGGCGGCGTTTTCCACCGCACGTAAATCTATCTCAATACGGACGGCGCTGGCATCGATTTGCACGGGCGTCTCCGATTCACCTTCGATACAAAAAGTATAATCCTCGGACTCTGCCCCCATCTCGCTTAAATTACGCGTAAAGGCCTCCTCATTAAAACTATCGGCATCGGTGGTCAGCCGCAGCGGTCCGGCATCCCCGGCCAAGGTGCCTTCAACCGACTGCACCTTGCGAACCGAGCCATCCGTTAAAATCACATACTGACTGCCGGGGATCAGGCAATACGCCTCCAACGGCTCGCCCTTTGCGCCCTCAAAGCCTAAGCGACGACTCACTTGCTCGTCCGTGTAGTCATATACTTGGCGCATTCGGCAGCCCACTCGGCGCATCCGCAACTCCTGCTGTTCGCCCTCCACACCGACCAGAACTGTCAGCTTCTGCGCCTTCGCCTTGGCCAGAAATTTCGCCAGAGTTGTTTCCGCATCCCCCAACGAGAATTCGCGTGCGACCGAAAAACCATAGCTGTTGGGCAACGTAATCCCTACCGAGCGCAAAAACGCATTCGGCACTGCCCCGTGTATTTGAAAATCCAGATGACCGTACTCCCGCACTTCCGTCACCCACAGTTCGGTCGATGGCTCAGCCTCGGCACTGTCGGCGTCCGCAGCGACACCTCCTACATCCCGATAGCCCAACAGCTTGCGCAAGTCCTGAGCGTAATCCGACGGCATCTCATGGCCGCCCATACTTTTGCCCTGCACCGCGAGAAAGACCGCGGCCATCCCCGCGATCACATGCGTACACCCAGTGGAACTGGCCCATACCGAGCACTCGCAGCTGTGCTCCAGACGTCCCTTGCGCACCTGCAACGACACGTCATAAGACGTCGAAAAGCCATCTGCAACCGTCGCCATCAAGCACTTTGATGTGCCGTCCCACGCCAAACCTTCGACCGCAAAATTTCGGTAAAACGACAGACCACGTTCTACAAATTGACGGCTGCCGACATAATACAGCTCACCAATATCAAGGCGTTCAAAGCCCTCCAACCCTTCCAAAGTATTTATATTTGCAGCCATGTGAATCCTCCACACGACAGCCCATCTGCCTCGGTGACGAGCCTCAAATCATTAGAGCGGATAGAATCCGCAAAAAACTACAGCAACGGCAGCAATTCTGCCGAAAAACTTTCGTAAACCGCATCCACACTCAAGGAATCCATCCTATGGTCATCTGAGCGAAGTGTGATATGCCGCGGAGCCTCTACAGGGTAAGGGCCATACGCCTCGGGTGGTGTCGGCCCGAACAGCGCAAGCACTCGCGTTCCCACTGCTGCTGCAATATGAATCGGCCCGCTGTCATTGGCGACCACCGCGCCTGCGGACTGAATCAAAGCGATCACATCCAGCAAACTTGTCTGGCCTGCCAAATTGTACACATTCGCTGCCTGCGGACACAACTGTTCTGACGACGCCGAGCCACACCAGAGAATATGTCGGTCGGGAAAATCACGCGCGATTCTTGCAACGAATTCAGCGAAATACGGCCAGTTCTTCTCCTCCCTGCGACTCTCTGGGAAAATTAAGACCGCCTGATCGAGGTTCGCCGGCAACTTCAACGCTGGAGTGGGCAAATCAAATACCAATGCCCCCTCAACCGAACTGGACATGCCCATAGCCGGTAAAAATTGGCACAGAATCTCAACCGCATGCGGCTCGGCAACTTCAGGCAGCTGAATGGTCTCGCCGTAACAAAAGCGAGCGCCCTCGCGTGCATCCGCGCGCCCGATTTTACGGTCTGCACGGGCAAAGAGCGTCATAAGACCGCTGCGTGCCAACCCCTGTAAATCCAGTACGCAGTCATAATGACGCGCCTTGCGAATCGCTCTGAGAAGTCGCACAAAACTGCGCAGCCCCCCCTTGCGTTCAAAAACGAAAATCGAATCCACGGTTCGACATGCTTTGACCACGGGCGCCAACGCGTCGACCACAACCCAAGTGACCCGAA
>DOCS01000214.1:0-320 GCA_003503355.1 Opitutia bacterium | reverse complement strand
AATACAGCGCCCCACTCCGGACGCTCTTTCCAGTTCTTAAAAAAGCGATTCCAGTCACGCCTGCGACCACGTTTAAAAGCGGCGTCTGGCAGGCCGAAACGAAAGGCATCCAAATCAAACAGGTAGAGTCGCCCATCAGGCCCCACGATTAGATTGGTCGCTTTTAGGTCCCCATGAGCCGCGCGCAACCGCCCGAGAGACACCCACAACTGAGCAAACTCAATCGCGACTAAACGGAGGCGCTCTCTATCGCCGTCACAGTTTTCGACATAGTCCGTCAGCAACTGCCCTTCGATTCGCTCCATCAGCAAGTAGCGATT
>DOCS01000090.1 GCA_003503355.1 Opitutia bacterium | reverse complement strand
CGGCAACTTCGACTGGGGCAGCGGTCGCTTCTCAGAATTCACCGAGCCAGACCCTAGCTACCACGGCCTAGTCCACTGGGACGCATTCAAAGCCTTCGAGCCAGCCGGCGGGGCAAACATCGCCTACATTATGAAGATGCGCCTGCAGTGGCTGCGCGACACGGGCAACTGCACCTCACCGTTCAATTCCTTCCTCCACATTCAAGGCCTGGAAACTCTCCACCTACGGATGGAGCGCCACTGCTCGAATGCACTCAAAGTCGCCGAATTCCTGCAAAACCACGATCAAGTCAGCTGGGTCAACTTCCCGGGGCTAGCAGACAACGCACATCACGCCGCAGCCGCGAAATATTTCACCCCAGGCACCTACGCCGCGCTGGTCGGATTCGGCCTCAAAGGCGGACTCAAAGCCGGACGTCAGTTCATCGATCGCCTCGAGCTGTTCAGTCACCTCGCCAACATTGGCGATGCCAAGTCGCTCGCCATTCATCCGGCATCGACCACACACCAGCAGCTCGACGAAGCGCAGCAACAGTCCACCGGTGTCACCGCCGACTTCGTGCGGTTGTCTGTCGGGATCGAGGATATCGAGGACCTCCTCGCCGATCTCGACCAAGCGCTCAACGACTAGTCCGGGGCATGCACTTATAAAAAAAGCCGAGCTCATCAAGAGCTCGGCTTTTTCGTCTGCAAATATACGATAGCTTATGGAATGATCGGTAGTACCGCGGGATAGATACCGATGACGACGGTCGCGACTACCAAAGCACCGAGCACCAAGCGATCACAGCCGCGAAGCGGTTGAGCACCTGCAGTCACACCTTCAGCGGGATTGGCAAAATACACCTCACGCACCCATCCGAAGTAGTAATAAATCGAGATCACTACACCGAGCACCGAAATCCCAAGCAGCCCATAGAGACCTGCTTGAAAAGCGGCGATAAAGATAAACAGCTTACCGATGAAGCCTCCCAACGGCGGGATACCAGCCAGCGAGCCTAGGCCAAACGCAAGCACACCGCCGAGGAATGGATGGTTACGCGCAAGGTTCTGGTAATGCTCCAACTCTTGATTGGCATCATCCGGACCGGCGAGATGTGCCATCACGCCGAACACCGCAAACGAAGCGAGTAAGTAAGTGACCAGATAAAAGATCACAGCATATTGTGCCCATGGGATGGTGATTGCAGCCACCACTCCGACCAGCAGATAACCGGCGTGCGCGACACCTGAGAGACCCATCAAACGCTTAACGCTGCGCTGTGCCACGGCAGCGAAATTACCAAATAGAATGGTTGCAGCCGCAATAAGCGACAGCGCCGGGATCATCAATTCGCTCAGCCCAATGAATGGACCGGTCAACAGTTGAAGCAACACGACAAAACCAGCGGCCTTGGATGCAATCGCCAGATACGCAGTAACGGGCGTCGGCGCGCCTTGATAGACATCAGGCACCCAGATCTGAAACGGCACCGCACCGATCTTGAAGCACATACCGGCCACCACCAAAATTGCACCAATGCGCACGATCATGTTATCCGAATGCATTTGGATGAAGGTTTGCAGCTCATTAAAATTCAATGAATCGCCGGACGACAAACTCATCTCAGGATTACCAGCCACGCCATAGAGCAGCACGATACCAAACAACAAGATCGACGAGCTAAGCGCGCCGAGAATCAGGTACTTCAACCCGGCTTCGAGCGAAAACGTGCTGGTGCGGCAGTAAGCGACCAATACATAAAAAGCGACCGTTACCGCTTCGAGGGCGACAAACAGCATCACGAAGTTGGCACTCTGCACCAGCAGCATCATCGCCGCGGCGATAATGATCACCAGGTGGAAGAACTCGGTGCGCGGCAAAGTCTGCTTCGCAAGATAAACCTTACCGAGGTAGCAGACCAGAATGGAGCTGATCAGAAAAAACCCGCGCATGATCTGTGTCACATCGGTCTGATGAATCATGCCACTGAAGTAGGTCTGTTCCTCGAGCGTGCAGCAACTAGGGGAAACCATGGCGACGGCCAGCACGAGGACTTGTCCCCAAATAGCCAGACGGGCGATCCACCCCTGTTGCGCGCGTGGCAACACCATCTCAGCACCTAGCAGGCCCAAGGCGAGCAGCGCCAGCATAATCTCGGGCATGATTGCTGCCCAGTCGTTGGTCGCAGTCAGACTGCGAAGAAATTCGGCGAGAAGCTCGTTCATTAGTGTGTAACCTCCTGGTGGGCTTCAGCTGCGAGAGGCAGCGCCGCATTCACTTCAATTGTCGGTAAAGTGATCTTGGTTGGGTAAAGTTGTGTCAACTCAAGGTCGGCAGCATCCGAGAAGATGCGCGGGAAAAGACCGACCAGAATCAGTGCGATAATCAGGATCAAGGCGGGGAATCGTTCAAATCCCTTCAAGTCCACGATCTCATTGCTGTTTAAACGCTCGGTAAACGCTTCACTCGGTTGGCCGTAGAAAATATTGGCCACCGCACGCAAGCCGTAGATGGCAGAGATAATGATACCCAGCGCAGCCGGAGCCACGATCCATCTGGTGGTCTCGGTCTCAGCCAGCGCAGCAAAGATAGTGAACTCACCCCAGAAATTGCCAAAACCGGGCAGTCCGATACTCGCCATGGTTGCGGCGACAAAGAATGCCGCCAAGACCGGCGCCTTGGTTGCCAGCCCGCCCATTGCCGACATGTCAAAAGTTTGACTGCGGTGATAAATACAGGTCGAAAGCATGAACAGCAGTGCCACGGATAGGCCGTGCGCAACCATCATCAACAGTGCGCCCCCCACCCCAACGGCAGAGAAGGTCGCGATACCGAGGAAGGCGTACCCCATGTGCATGACCGAACTATAACCAAGCATCATCTTCACATCCTTTTGGGCCATGGTAATTAGCCCGATGATGATAATGTTGCCCAGCGCTAACCACACGATCCAAGGGAACCAATGTGCGGCACCGGCGGGCAACAACGGCCAGCCGAGTTGTAGCAGGCCGTACAGACCAAATTTCTTCAACACACCGGCGTGCAACATCGCCGCACCGGTCGGCGCAGTGGCATACCCCTTGGGCGCCCAACTGTGAAACGGAAACAGCGAAACCAGGATACCGAAGCCGAACAGCAACAGCGCAAAGATGTTACTCTGTACCGTGTCAGTCAGCGGCTGTGCGCTTAAGTAATTGCGAAGTTCCAACAGCGAGAAGGAATCCGCACCACTCTCCACGTACAATGCGATCAGACCGAGGAGCGAAAGCAGTGCGCCGAGGGTCAGGTAAATCGTCATCTCGATGGCTGCGCCGCGCTTACCCGCGCCGCCCCAGACACCGATCATGATAAAGGTCGGGATCAGTGCAAACTCGTGGAAGAAGTAGAAGAAAAAGATGTCCACCGAAGCGAAGGTGCCCATCAAGCCGCCCAGCATAAAGAGCAGCAGCGCGAGGTACAGGTGCGGGCGCTCGGCATTGGAATACATCGCATACAAACCGGCGGCAAGGCCAACGACGCCTGCGAGCAGGAAGAGTGGCATCGAAATACCGTTCAGGCCGAGGTGCAAATAAATCCCGACTGCTTGCAAACCAGTGGGCAGGCACAGTTCGAAATTGTAACCACCGACCAACGACGGTTCGAAGCGGCAGTAAAGCAGCAAACCGATAATTAGTGGCAAGCTGAAGCCAAAGGCTCCGACTGCGCGTATCGTTGTGGTGCTAAAACGGGATCCAAACAGCAGAATTAGCCCCGCCACGAGGGGCGCGATAATTGCTGTAAGGAGGTACAGTGAGGATGTGTCGACGGATGTCATTGCTATCTTAAATTTATTCTTTCACCAATTTCTGATCGATCTACAACACGCCGGCAGCCAGCGCCCAGAGGAGCAGGAATCCAGCAAGGAACCAGTAAACATACCCATGTAGATTACCAACGTGCAGCGAGCGAGAGCACATACCGAGCAGACCGACCAAACCGGCACTGCCGCGGACGAAAATGCCCTTGATCAGGAAGACATCGAGAAAGCTCAACAGTACGGCGAGGCGCTGCTGTACCTTGGCGACGTAAAAACCATAGATCTCGTCGAACCACAGACGCGCGTTGAGAAACGTGTAAACTGGCTTAGCAACCTGTTCCAAACGGTCCGTTTTCGCGCCCAGCCCGTAGAAGAACAGCGAGCCTGCTAGGCCGACGATCCATGCCGCCGAGCCCCAAATCAATACAGTGTGGTGCATCGCATCGTAGCCTTCGACATGATGCAGTGCCTCTTTGCTCTGCTGAATGAATTGCGCCAAGTACTCAGGCCAGACATTAAGCCAGCCACCGATAACGGACAGCACCGCCAACACGATCAGCGGCAGCAACATCGCCACTCCGCTTTCGTGCGCATGCGATGCCGCTTCGGACTTGGGAGCACCGAAGAACACGATCCACACCAAGCGGCCCATATAGCCAGCAGTCAGGAATGCACCACCGGTCAGCAGCATGAACAGCCATTTGCCGTCGAGGCCTGCCGCAATCAGAATCGCATCTTTCGAATAGAAACCAGACAGACCGTAGACACCGCACAATGCGAGCACACCAATGACGAAAGTGATCGAAGTGATCGGCATCTTCTTAAAGATACCGCCCATCTTGAAAATATCTTGCTCGTGGTGGCAGCCATGAATGATCGAACCAGCGCCAAGGAACAGCAATGCCTTGAAGAACGCGTGGGTGATCAAGTGGAAGAGTGCGATCCCTGGGAAACCGAGACCGAAGGCCGCGGACATGTAGCCGAGTTGCGAGAGCGTCGAGTACGCCAGAATTTTCTTAATATCGTTCTGACCATAGGCACAGAACCCAGCATACACCGCAACTGACGTGCCTAGGATTGCAATGCCACCGAGTACCGATTCAGGAAAGAGGAAGGCGATACGAATTAGAAAGTACACACCAGCCGCAACCATGGTTGCAGCATGAATCAGTGCCGAGACCGGAGTCGGTCCCGCCATCGCGTCCGGCAGCCAGACGTGCAATGGAAACTGAGCCGACTTGCCGATAAAGCCACACATCAACAGCGCGGCGATCGCAGCATTGATCAAGCCCGGATTAATCGCCACTGCCGATGACATCGCTTCCAGGTTGGTGGTGCCGAAATGCCAGTAGGCGTACACGATGCCGACCAGAAACCCAAGGTCACCGATGCGGTTGACGATGAACGCCTTTTTCGAAGCAGCTGCGGCTTCGTTAGTATCAAGATAGTGACCGATCAACATGTAAGAGCTGAAACCAACCAGCTCCCAGAACACGAAAATCATGATCAAATTGTCCGCGAGGATAATCCCCACCATCGAGAACATGAAGATCGAAAGGCCGCCAAAGAAACGGCCACGGGCCTTATCCTCAGCCATGTAGCCGACACTGAATACGTGGATCAGGAATCCGACAAAGGCGACCATCGTCAGCATCGTGGCGGCGACGCTATCGAACAGAAAGCCCATCGACACGGTGAAGTTGCCAAACGTCAACCATTCAGCAGCGGCGCGAATCGTTTCCCCATCAGCCGAGCGAATCGCCATAAAGGCGAACGCGCAGATGCCGGCAGCGGCAGCGACGGAAAGCAACGAAGCGAGCACTCCGCGGCGGCGAAGGAAGCAGGCAATTAACGCTGCCGAAAGCAGCGGCGTGAGTAGAGCGGCGAGAAGAATTTGAGTAGCGGTCATGGAACTAGCGACTCAGCGCGTTTAATTGGTCCACCATTACAGACTGGCGACGTCGGAACAGTGCGACGATGATTGCCAGGCCGACGGCGACTTCGGCAGCCGCCACGGTGATGATAAAAAAGACGAACAGGTTGCCGTCCATTGTCCCGTTGTAGCGAGAGAATGCGACCAACGCCAAATTCACGGCGTTGAGCATCAGCTCCAGCGACATGTAGATGACGAGCGTGTTCTGGCGTAGGAGCACCCCAAGCAGGCCAACCGCAAAGAGCAGTCCGGCCACGAGTATAAAAGCATTAAGTCCGACGGTCATGAGAATTAGCAATTAAGAATGATCCGATTCCTCCACGACCTCATGCTTCTTAGACACGACGATCACACCGATCATAGCGGCAAGGAGAAGAAAGCCCGTCACTTGAAACGGTAGCATATATTTGGTAAAGAGGCTGTAACCAAAGGACTTGGCGGAAGTGGTAAACGGAATACCAGCATCGAACACAGTCGGATTTTCAGTCACAGGGTTGAGCGTCGGCTCTGGCAAATGCGCACCGGAGAAAGCGCTGCAGATCAGAATCACGGCCAACAGGAAACCAACGGCGGCCGCAGCCAACGTGAACTTGTCCTTATACTCATTGCCGCCCTCGCCTTTCTCGACATCCAGCAGCATTATAATGAATAGGAACAGCACCATCACTGCGCCCGCATAGACCAACACTTGAAGGATCGCGAGGAAGTAAGCTTCCAGCAAAACGAACAGCGCAGCCGTGCCGAGGAAAGCGACGATCATGCACATGGCTCCGTTCACCGCATTTGGGCTGAGGACCATGAGCACTGCCGCGATCAGCGTGATCGCTGAAAAAACGTAAAACAGTATGTCTAACATGTGAGAATAATTAAAAATTAAAAGTTACGAGTGGATCAGTGGGCGTTGCCCGCTTCCTCAGCTGCCTTTTTCTTGTCCCACTTGTGGTGACGATCCGGCAAAGTGCCGCCCAACTCATAGAGTTTGTCTTTTTTATTGATCATCTCCTCGCGGCTGTAACCAGACAGCGAGAAAATATCCTGCAGAAAGATCGCCTCTTCGGGGCAGACTTCCTGACACAGGCCGCAGTAGATGCAGCGCAGCATGTTAATTTCGAATTCCTGCGGCGCCTTTTCCACGTGTGCGCGCTCGGGCTCGGCTTCGGCATCGATCTCACCAGGAGTGATTCGAATCGCCTTGGGCGGGCATACGAACTCGCACAGCTGGCACGATACACACTTTTCGCGACCCGCCGGGTCTTTGACCAGTGTCGGTACGCCACGATAGTTTTCAGAAATGACGGGACGCTCTTCAGGATACTGAAGCGTAATCGTCTTATCAAACATCGCCGTCAGGGTCGTTTTCAACCCTGTGACAATCTGCGGGATGAATGTTTTCTCCGCGAAAGTGAGCGGCTTACGCTCTAGAACTTTTGTTTTAGCCATACTTGATGCGGTTTAGAAGCCGACCGTGTCGCGTAATGCGATGAGCAGCGTATTGAAGATAAGATTACCGATCGCCAGAGGGAGCAAGATCTTCCACCCCAACGACATCACTTGGTCATAGCGGAAACGCGGCAGCGTCCAACGTACCCAGATAAAGAAGAAAATCATGGCAAACACCTTGCCCATGAACCAGAGCACAGAGAGCACCGCACCGAAGTTGCTATCCGACCACGGATCGGCGATGCCTGGCAGAAAGTTCCAGCCGCCGAGGAACAGCAGGACGAACAACGCCGATCCCATGATCACGTGTGCGTATTCGGCAACGAAGAACAGGCCGAATTTGAAACAGCCATATTCGGTATGGAAACCACCAACCAGGTCGGTTTCTGACTCCGCCATATCGAACGGCAGACGGTTGGTCTCGGCAAACACCGAAACGAGGAAAATCAGCGCGGACAGTGGCTGCCACAACACCAACCACAGACCGGACTGTGCTTCGACCACGCCGAACAGGGAGAGACCGTAGTCGGACCCAGGAGACGATGCCCACATGAATACCGGCAAAATGGAGAGTCCCATCGCCAATTCATACGAGATCATTTGCGCTGAAGCACGAATGGCACCGAGGAACGGATACTTACTGTTAGAGGACCAACCGGCCAAAACGATGCCGTACACACCGAGCGACGAAACGGCGAGAATGAAGAGCATGCCGACGTCGATATTCGCCAACACGATCGGCTGTACAACACCCATCGGGTCGACATAGCGGCCAAACGGCAGCACCACCATGGTGGTCAAAGCCGGTGCGAGGGCCAAGATCGGAGCGAGGTAGTAATAGCCAACCTTCACGTGCCCGGGCGTGATTTCCTCCTTGAAGAGGAACTTCAAACCATCGGCGGCCGGCTGAAAGACACCTAGCTTGGTAAGCAAGTTACCAATAATCGGGATGTGCCCGAGCAGCGGTAAGCGTGTGCGATTCGGGCCGACACGGCCTTGAATCCAACTAGAGACTTTGCGCTCGGCAAGCACCGAGTAACTGCACAGCCCCATGAACACGGAGATCATCGCAACTGCGAAAGCAATCGGCAATAGGATCGGAAGTATGTTTGTTAAAGAGTCCATATGCGGCAATGTGCTTTAAGCTTGAGCGCTAGCAGCTTGCGCCTCCTTGAACGCGACTGGATCGAATTTCAAATTCTTGGTTTCAACGAAAGGCAGGTCTAGGAACGCTGCCGGATCGAGCGCGATGCCCTCATCCGAAATTCCGCGCCAGCTCTGTGCGGTAAAGGCACTCACATTTTCGGCGATTTGCTGCCACACACCATCGAGTGTCGGCGCTGCGGGCTGTTCATCGTCCAACGCGGCAACGATCTTTTCCAAGACCGAGAAATCCGAATGGATCCCACGGGGCCCGGGCACCGCTGCCTTGAATTTCTGCAGACGGAAGCTTTGGTTAACAAAGGAACCGTCTTTTTCGAACACCATTAATGACGGGCATACCACATCGGCCACTTTGCTGGTCTCATTGGCATGCGTGCCGAAGTAGATCACTTTCACCTTGGCAAGCAGGTCGGCCGGAATGCCAAGCTCGGTGACATCTTGATTGACCACCACGAGTGTCTTCACTGCGCCGGATTGAATCCCACGCGCGGTGGCAGCCAGATCCGCTTCAGGAAGTTTGGCGATCAGGCCATTGAGCAGCGCACCGCGTAGATTCGGCGTGCGGTCTTCGGAGAGGAGAATGCCATCCCCTGCCCCGATATGGCTGATCAGCGAAACCGAAGCCTCGCTGCGATCGGCGATCAGTTTGTAGAAATACTGTTCTTCAACGGAACTTTGCGCTGAACCGATGAGTGCCACATTGCCGGACTTGAGCAATTTGGCAGCCGCAACTGCGGTTTCGTCGTCGGTCTGGTGCACCCCATCGATGGTGTAATGCGTGAGGCGATCCTCCGACTCGACGGCTTTGAAAATTTCGCGACCGGTGTCAGTCATCCACGTATCATTGACCGCGTCGTTACGGCGTGGCGTGACACGGTAGATCTTACCTTCACGGCTCCAGATCTCTGAATTCGCGCCGACACTACTTTCGGTGCAGATACTATTGGTGCGCTTCAGGAACCATACGCGCATCTTGAAACGGAAATCGGTGCTGGTCAGTGCCCCAACTGGGCAAATATCAACGGTGTTGAGCGAGTAATTGTGCTCCAGCTCTTTGCCCGGATAGCAAGTCAGCGTGGAATACGTGCCACGGTCGACAAAGCCAAGCACGTCATCGCCCGCCACTTCTTTACTAAAGCGTACGCAACGCGAGCAAAGGATGCAGCGCTCATCATCAAGTGTGACACGCGAACCGAGCTTGGTGCGCTTCGGCTTTACATTTTTTTGCTCGATAAAACGGCTGTAACCGCGGCCATGCTCGGCGGAAAACTCCTGCAAGCGGCACTCGCCCGCCTGGTCGCAGATCGGGCAATCGAGCGGGTGATTGATCAGTAGGAATTCGGTGACGCCATTGCGGGACTCCTTCACCATCGGTGAATTTGTCTTGATGTGCATACCTGGAGAGGCGTTGGTTGCGCAAGCGATCGTGGGCTTGGGCATCCAACCGATCTTTTGCACGCCATCCTCGCCGAGGATCGCCTCGCCCGTCGCGCGGTCGCGCATCGGCATGCCCATTTCGACCATACACATACGGCAGTTTCCGGCGATCGAAAGCTTCGGGTGGTAGCAGTAGTGCGGTACTTCTTTGCCCTTTCCTGCAATTTTCACCGCCTCGATGATGTTGACGCCCTTCGGCACATCAACGGCCTGCCCATCAATGTTGATGGTGATATTTTCGACTATGCTTTGAATGTTCATGGTCTTAGATCAACGTGGTCTCCTTGGCCGGCTCTTGCCCATCCTTGCGGCGGGCCGCCTGTTCGCGGGCTTTCTCCACGAACTCGTCTTTAAATTTTGCGATAAAACTTTGCACCGGCCATGCGGCGGCTTCGCCGAACGCACAAATTGTGCGACCTGCAATCTGATCGGCGATGTTTTTCAACAAGTCGGCGTCTTCTTCACGTGCGTTGCCGGCACACATGCGCGCGGTCACCTTACGCATCCACGGCACCCCTTCGCGGCATGGTGTGCACTGACCGCAACTTTCGTGCGCGTAGAAATAGTTTAAGTTCGCCAGAGCTTCGACCATGTCGGTCGAATCATCCATCACGATCACGCCACCGGAACCAGACATCGAACCGACCGCACCGAGGCTGTCAAAATCCATCGGGATGTCTTCGATGCCCCAATCAAACTCTGTGCCATCTTTGAGCTTACCAGTGAAACGCTCGTCGGCGCGCAAAATCTTGGAGGACGAGCCGCCGGGAATCACTGCCTTGAGCTTGCGCCCCGGCTTGAGACCGCCGCACACGTCATTAATCAATTGACCGAGCGTGANNCACCAAATACGAGTGCCGGTGTTGCCTGGCGTGCCGATTTCGGCGAATCCTTTGCCGCCGAGCTCGATGATGTGCTTCACATCACACAAGGTCTCGACATTGTTGACGATTGTCGGGCACTGGTAGAGGCCGAGCGCTGCAGGGAAATAAGGCGGCTTGATACGCGGGTTGGCGCGGTTGCCTTCGAGCGACTCAATCAGACCGGTTTCCTCGCCGCAAATGTAAGCGCCTGCACCACGGTGCACGATAATATCGCAGGAATAACCGGAGCCCAGAATGTTGTCGCCCAACAGGTTCTTCGCGCGCGCTTCTTCGATCGCACGTTCGAGGATTTTGTAGCCTTGGAAAAACTCACCACGGATATAGATGAATGCGAGCTTGGCTTGAATCGCAAACGCCGAGCACATCATCCCTTCGATCAGCTGATGCGGATCCTGATGGATAATTTGACGGTCCTTGAAAGTGCCGGGCTCCGATTCGTCCGCATTACAGACGAGGTAAATGGGCTTGCCCGACTTGCGGTCGAGAAACTTCCATTTCATCCCGGCAGGGAAACCAGCACCGCCACGTCCACGCACACCCGAAGCGAGCACTTCCGCGCAAATGTCTTCTGGCGGCATTGTGACCGCCTGCTTCAACTGATTGTAACCACCGTGCTTGATGTAGCAATCGATGTCGTTGGTATAGCCTGGCTCGTCGACGTGCTTAAAAATAAGCCTATGTTGCTGTATCGCCATGAGTTTTAAAATTTGGGGATTGTAAAGAGTGTCTCAGTCGTCGGCTAAATTTCGCCGTTCTTGATTTTGGCTGCGAGCTCGGAAGCCTTGTCCGGATCGATGTCGGTGTACTCGTCTTCGCCGACCATCACAACCGGGCCCTTGCCGCAATCGGCGTGGCATTCGACAAACTCCAGTGTCACCGAACCGTCTTCGCTGGTATGGCCGACCTTGCAGTTGAACTCCTTCTCGAGACGTTCGCAGGTCTGGTAGGCACCCGCGAGCGCACAAGGCAGCGTGCGACAGACGCGCACGTGGTGGGTGCCGGTCGGTTCGGTACGCAGCATCGGGTAGAACGTAACCAGCTCCAGAATATTGATCGGCTGTAACTCCAGACGAGCTGCGATCCATTCCATCGCTTCGTTCGAAAGGTAGCCCTGATCCTCCTGTACCAAGTGACACAACGGCAGCGCTGCGCTCTTCATCGTCGGATAACGCGGCACCAGCTTGTCAATTTTTTCGGTTGTTTCGGGTTTTAAATTCATTGCTTCAATTTCCAGCAGTTCAAATTATTCAGCCTGTCCTATCGGTCGCATTCGCCCATCACGAAGTCGAGCGAACCAAGAATCACGGTGACATCGGTCAGGTGATGGCCAGGAATCAGTTTATCCAGAATACTGAGATTACAGAAAGACGGACCGCGGATCTTCATCCGATACGGCACACCGCCGCCCTTGGAGACGATAAAGAAACCAAGCGCCCCTTTCGGGTTTTCCGCTTCGAAGTACACTTCACCGGCCGGAATTTGTGGCCCTTCGGTCACAATCATAAAGTTCTGGATCAATTCCTCCATGCTGGTCAGCACCTTGGCTTTCTGCGGCGCAAAGATCTTCTTCGCGTCCTCCGCATAGTAAGAGCCTTCAGGGAAGCGCTCGACACACTGGCGTACGATCCGCACACTCTGGCGTATTTCCTCGGCGCGCATCAGGTAACGGTCATAGCAATCACCGTTGGTACCGATCGGCACATCGAAATCGTAATTCTCATAGCCGAGATACGGCTTGTCCTTGCGCAGATCGAGGTCCACGCCACAAGCGCGCAAATTCGGCCCAGTAATACCGTAAGCGAGTGCGTCCTCCTTGGAGATCGCCCCAATCCCGACTGTGCGGTCCATGAAGATACGATTGCGCGTCAGCAGCTTGTCGACCTTGTCGAGCACGGGCAACACGCCCTTGCAAAACTCAAGCACACGTCCGAGCCAACCGTCTGGGATATCGCGTGCGACTCCTCCGATACGCGTGTAGCTGGTAGTGAAACGCGCCCCAGTCAATTCTTCGAACAAAGTGTACAGCTTTTCACGTTCGGTGAAGGTATACATGAACACCGTCCACGCGCCCGCATCCATACCGTACACACCAACGCCTAACAAGTGCGAAGAGATACGCGCCAACTCGCAGCACAGCAGGCGGATTGCCTGACAGCGCTCCGGCACCTCGAGATTGGCTAGCTTCTCAACTGCCATCGCGTAGGCGACGTTGTTCGACAGCGGCGCCAAGTAGTCCAGTCGGTCCGTGTACGGCACAAACTGGTTGTAAGTCATGCTCTCGGCGATCTTTTCATCACCGCGGTGCAGATACCCGAGTACCGGCTCACACTTTTTGACGATATCGCCATCCAGCTCCATCTTCAGGCGCAACACGCCGTGTGTGGTTGGGTGCGAAGGCCCGACATTGAGCATCATGGTCTCGCCCGAAAGCTCGCCCTCGCCCTCACTTGCTCGCGATCCGGCGTCGCCGATTGAAATTTCTTTGGTAGTGGCCATTACAAAATCCTCTTAGTTCCCACAGGGTTTTTCCTTTTTCTCGCTCCAGCTCTCATCGCGGGCACTCGGCTCGGTCTGACTCATCGGCCCATCAGCCGAAGAGACGAACGGTCCGCCTGCCATCGGCGCTGGTTTCACGCTGACACCGGTCACTTCAGCAACGTCGGCCGCGGGCAGTGGCGTTTCGATACCAGCCAATGGGAAATCCTTGCGCAGTGGGTGATACGGATAGCTGTCCCACATCAAAATACGGGTCAGGTCGGGGTGCCCTTCGTAGCGAATCCCCATCAAATCGTAGGTTTCACGCTCGTGCCAGTTGGCTGCCGCATACAGGCCAGTCAACGACGGCAAGATCGGATCAATATCGCCCCTGCAATCCGAAGCGACGCGCAAATACTCGTGCTTGGTGGTCGAGAGAAAATGGTAGATCCCGGTAAAGCGCGGGCTGGCCGCATCCCAATCGATCGCAGTCACGTCGATCAACAGATCGTAGCCGAAGTCATCCCGCAGCGCACTGCACAGCTCGATCAGCTTGTCCGCCGGACAGTTGAGAGCCGGATGGTCCGCAGACGCACGCTCTGTCAGATATTCGAAGCGCTCCTGTAACAGAGCTAAATCACTGGTGCTCATAGCTTAAATTTCCTTAGCGGAATCCGCTTTTTGAGGGAATAAATTCTTCACCGCACTTTCACGGCCGATTTTGTCCTGTAGTTTAATCATCGCATCCAGCAGTGCCTCTGGGCGCGGAGGGCAACCACTGACATAAACATCGACTGGGATAATGCGGTCCACGCCTTGCAGTGTCGCATAGGAGCGATACATGCCACCCGTGCTCGCACACGCGCCCATCGCCACTACCCACTTGGGTTCGGCCATCTGATCGTAAATGCGGCGTACGACCTCTGCCATCTTGTAGGTCACCGTTCCCGCCACGATCATGCAATCCGCCTGTCGTGGCGAAAAACGCATCACTTCCATCCCGAATCGGGAAATATCAAAACGCGCGCCGCCAGCGGCCATCAGTTCGATCGCACAACAAGCGAGCCCCATTGGCATCGGCCAAACCGAGTGCTTGCGAATCCAGTTAATTACAGCATCCGCCTGAGTGACAATGATTTCACCCTCGACCTTACTGTCGTAAGCTATGGTTTTATTTTGCATGCTGATTGTGGGCGCCGTGAGTGGCATCCCTCAAAAGGACAAGACCCTAAATCTCCCCCTTTTCCATGCAAGCTACAATTTATCAAATTTGTGAGTCGAAACCGCTGCACAAGAAAAACACCTATCTATCGCAAGAGCCGCGACAACCCAAACCACACTCGTAGCGACACGAAATCGAATCCGCGCGACACAAGTGAGCTTGCCTGAGCGCAGCAAAGAGCTAAGCTCCAAAACTATGCCCCCCTGTGATACCTCATCCTGCCAATCCGCCCGCGAAATATTCCACGAACTGGAAGAATATTATGACGACCATAACATTTACTTCCAAACGGTCGGATCAGTACTCGAAGCGGCCGACGCACTCGACATCCCCCACCGGCTAAAGCTGATCATCACTCAGCCCAAAAACGAGATCATGGTGCACTGCCCGGTAGAGATGGACGACGGCACCTGGCAACTATTCAAAGGCTACCGCGTACAGCACAACAACGTACTCGGCCCCTATAAAGGTGGCATCCGTTACCACCCCGAGGTCAAACTCGACGAGGTCAAAACCCTTGCCCTGCTGATGACAATGAAGTGCGCCCTCGCCCGCCTGCCCTTCGGCGGCGCCAAAGGCGCGCTGCGCATCGACCCGCGCAGCGTCAGCAAACAGGAGCTCATGCGCGTCACCCGCCGCCTGACCGCCGCACTCGGCGACAACATCGGCCCCGACTACGACATCCCCGCACCCGATGTCGGCACCAACTCCCAAATAATGGCTTGGATGGCCGACACATACATCAACTTCGCGGAAACCTCCAGAAAAGTCACCGCTAGAGGGATTGTGACCGGCAAGCCACTTGCCTTCGGCGGCTCGGCCGGACGCGAAAAGGCCACCGGCCAAGGGCTCGTCTACGTGCTCGACGCACTACTACCCGGCATGGGCATTGAACTGAGCAAAGTCTCCTGCAGCCTGATCGGCTACGGCAACGTCGGCTCCTGGACCGCTCGCCTGCTACAAGCACGCGGCACCACACTCAAAGCCGTCATGGACCACACCGGCGCGATTCTCAACGAAAACGGCATCGACGCCGAAGCACTGGCCCAGCACGTCCAAGCAACCGGCGGCGTGCACAACTTCGCCGACGCCACAGCCGTCAACACCGAAACCTTCTACGCCACCCCCGTGGACCTCTTCATCCCCGCCGCACTCGAGCAGATGGTCGACCTAGAGCACGCCAAGCACATGCAGTGCAAGGTACTCGTCGAAGGCGCCAACGCCCCCACCACACCGCGCGCCGAGCGCTACCTACTAGAAAAAGGCGTCGAAGTCTTGCCCGCCATCCTATGCAACGCCGGCGGCGTCACCGTCAGCTATTTTGAATGGAAACAAAATCGCCAGTCCGAAACCTGGGACGAGGCAAAGGTCGACGCGCAACTTAAAACAATCATGACCCGCTCCGCCGAGCGCGTCCTCGAAATGGCCGAACGCCTCGACAGCAGCATGCGCACCGCCTCCTACGCCGCCGCCATCGAGCACATCGATCAGGTCTACGAGATGCGCGGCGTGTTCCCATAATAACGACGTGACGCAGGCATTCCTGCCTGTGCTATATAAGGCAAATTAAGCTACATGAGTCGATAGCACTCAGTGGCGCGACTGGGCATACCAGGCACGCTACGACTGACCAATAAACCCACCCAATCGACTGGCTTCATGCCAGGAAATCAGTGCAGGCGACGCCACCGCGCCCGATCGCGAACTTACCCAAGGGGCCTGTCCCTAAAAAATTAGGACCGCCCATCCTCCGACGCATTCTTCATACAGACCGAAAGCGCACCCCACACGCGTGCAGCGCGTCTAAGGCATTGACAGGCGTGTACTTGTCCTACAAATCTACCTAAATCGTTAAAAAGTATGCGCGCCCATGAGCTCGCATTGGCGCGGCCCCGTTGCGCGCCCAGTGGCTTAATCAACGACACTCTCACTGATCTCTGGACTTTTCCTCAGATTCTCGTGCAGCCGGACACCGCATGTTCGCCACTGCTGAAAGACCTACTATCGCCATCCGTGGCCACTCAACATGAGTAACGAAGACACACCCAAGGATAATCAAATCGCCGTATCTGGCATTCTGGAAATTCTGCCGAACAAAACCGGCCAGCTGCTCAACCCTGCGCGCAACGGCAAGACAAGTCCGACTGACCCCTTCGTGCCGACTGAGCTAATCAAACGCTTCCGCCTCAAGAAAGGACACTTGATCGAAGGCACCGCGATCAGCAATGAGCGTTTCCCCAACCCCAAGGTGCGCTTTATCGACACCGTTGACGGCGCCACCATGGACGAGCGCAAAGGCCGCTACACTTTCCAGCAGATGGTCTCGATCGCCCCCGACGAGCAAATCAAATTAGCCGCTAAAGACGGCCGCGTCACCACCCGCATCATGGACCTGTTTTGCCCGATCGGCAAAGGCACCCGCGGGCTAATCGTCGCCCCGCCCCGCACCGGCAAAACCACCATTCTACATGACATCGCGCACGGTGTGATCGAAAACCACCCCGAGTGCCACGTCATCGTACTACTGGTCGATGAGCGCCCTGAAGAAGTCACCGACTTCAAGCGCAGCGTGGACGCCGAGATCTACGCGTCCTCCAACGACGAAGAAATCACCAACCACACTCGCCTCGCCGAAATCGCCATCGAGCGCGCCAAGCACTTGGTCGAATCCGGCAAGGATGTGGTCCTACTACTGGACTCCATCACTCGCCTGGCACGCGCTTACAACGCTGCCTCAGGCAGAGGCGGCCGCACCATGAGCGGTGGCCTCGACAGCCGTGCGCTAGAAAAGCCCCGCCAATTTTTCTCTGCGGCGCGTAATTGCGAAGAAGGCGGCAGCCTGACCATCATCGCCACAGCGCTGGTTCAAACCGGCAGCAAAATGGACGATTTAATTTTCCAGGAGTTCAAAGGCACCGGCAATATGGAGATGGTCCTCGACCGCAAGGCCGCCGAACTGCGCCTGTGGCCAGCGATCAATCTGAATGCCTCCGGCACCCGCAAAGAAGAACTAATCCTGTCTGGGAAACACCTAGAAGGTGCACAATTCCTACGCCGCGCCCTCGCTGGCCAGAAGATCGAAGACGCCGCCGAACTAATGATCGACCGCTTTACACAGACCAAGAACAACGAAGAGTTCCTCAAGCTGCTCGACCGCTAACATTGCAGGAGGCGCACCCCGCAGGAGGATGGACACTCCTGTCCAT
>DOCS01000223.1 GCA_003503355.1 Opitutia bacterium | reverse complement strand
CACCCGCAGCCATGGCGGCGGCGGGATGGCGGCGAGTCAGGAGCGTCAAATTCTCGGCACTATCGGCATCCAAGCTGGACACTTCGATAATCGCCGCGAGTTTTTCCGACAAAGGCAGGCCAGAGACGGGGACCAGCGCGTCAAATAGACCATCAATATTATTGGCCAGCGCAATCGTATCGCTCCCCAATAGCTCGGCGCGCGACAACACATAGCCGACTGATACGGGGTCGGTCAGTGGCTGTACCACGCCGACTAGCGAGAAACTGGCGGCATCACTGGGCAATCCTTCTTTGCGATACACCGCGTAGTGACCGGGCGTCCATGCAGTGGACCCCGTGGGCCACCAACTGATGAACACCGCGGGGTCGGCAGTGCCGGTCGTCGCGGTAGAGACACCGAGAGCCGCGGTGATGAGGCTGTCGCCCAGATCCTGTGCCTTGGCGGGCACGCTGGCCAGCAGCGCGGTCAGAGCGAGGGTCCCGAAGGACCGAATGAGATTTAGAGAGGGGAAACGCATGACAAATTAAAGGTCGAAGCTCCAACGATCATTTTTGTATTCGAGATTAAGAGTTTTGCCGAACTTCACACAGAACGGGCAGGAACCGACTTTGCCGCTGAGGCGGCCGCGGCCTGAGAAACGGAAATCGTCGGCGACTTTGACGCCGACCAGTGATACATCGCCCTTGATCGACACTAGGCACAAGGCTTCGCCGGAGACCGCCAGCAGCATTTGACCGCCAAAGGTGGGTCCTTCGACAAAATAAAAGGCCCCTGCACCGACACCGGCGGTAATTTTAAACATGCAGCTCGCAGGGATGCCGAGCAGCGCTTCTGAAACAGGGATGTGTGCTTCGCCGTACACATAGGCACCGCTGAAGGTCGGATTCGGATTGCCGATCACCGAGGCCGCCTGCGGGTTGACCATTTCCAGCGGCGCGATGTCACAGGTCTGTCCAAAGAACACCCCGCCGTACATCGCATAGCTCTGGAACGCGAGCCCGACCTCGGCCGCCAGATAATTCTCCGTCGCGCCAAACGACATCGCGGCGCCCAGATCAGTGATGGTAAAGCTCTCAAAGCCAAATTCACCATCGACCATTTCAATCCGGCCGCCCAAGCCGACTGGGTAGGTGGTAAACACGACTTTGCCTTCGACATCCACTGACATGCCATCACTAACCCAGGCCACCGGCACACCGAGTGCGCCCATGGTGACCTCTTTCGCGGTATTCGAGCCGCCGTAGCTACAGGCATCACTGCCATCTGAGCTCAGCTGTTTGATTTGCAGGTAGCCGTTGAACTCGAAGTCCTCCGGCACTTGCAGTTGTAGGTGGGCGTCAAGGCGCAACAGACGCAGCGCATCTTCATTGATATGCGCGAAACCAGTCACCTCGCCGGCACCGAGCGAACTGCCGAGGTCGCCGAGGAAGCCGTTGATGGTATCGTCAAAGTCACTGAGGAATTCCTTCAAGAGGCCCTTTATCGCCTCGTTAACCTGCGCGAACGCGGTATCGATGCCTTCTTTAATCTGTAGGTCTAAATCGTAGAAGTGTTGGCGCAGTACCAGTTGAAATTCCGGAATGATTTCCAGCTCGCGAATGCGATCTTCAATCTCTTGGCGAATCAGTGCCTTCACTTCGGCTTCGCTGTATTCGACAAACTGTGAGGGTTCGGGGATGCGCTCAAGAACCAGTGCTTTGATCGTGACTTGCAATTCCACCGAAGCGGCATCGATCAAGCCATCGGCAGCGTCCAGAATCGCTTCGATTTCCTTCACCAAGTCACCAGTTGCGGCGATTTCAGCTCGCACGTCTGCGATGGTGCTATCGGTTTCAGCGAGGATTTCCTGGACTATTTCCAGGGTCGGGCGCACCGCTTCGAGCTGTTCGTTGATCAAATTATTTAGCTCACCGACGGGCGCTTCGAGTACATCACCCAGCATCCCGGCCAGTTCGCCACCGATTTCCGCACTCAGCTCCGCGATCAACGCGCTGATCAGTGACGAGACAATCTGGAAGTCGCCCTCATCCTGATAGAGCAGGCCTTGGATGGTGTTGCTTGGGTCTGGAACAGCCGGCACTTCCAGAGTGACTGAACTGTCGGCAGCAATATAAACCTGGTCGCTGATGACGCGCAGTGCCAGTTGCACTTGCTCTAAGGCCGCATCGACCTCGTTAATGAAGCTGGCAGCGTCGGCTGCAGTTGAATCGAGCGTCTTGATCGCGTCACGCACGCTGGTCAGTGAGCCCGCTGGGTCGTAGGCTGCAGAACTGTAATTGACGATCAACCGCTGAGTTTCATCTTCAACCTGTGTGATCCAGTCATTCGCTGCGGCGGTCTGGTGGTCGAGTTGGTCGAGACCGTTGTACAGCGCATCCACGATCGGGTCGATGGTTGTGGTGTAGAACTCCTCGAGCATGGCGTCGATCTGATCCTGCAGCATGGCATTGATCCCATTCACACCGTCTTCCAGCGCGCCGACTGCGGCTTCGCCCTTGCCGGCAATGTCCTGACGAAAGGCTTGCACCATCGCTTCGAGGGCACCGCTGCTTTCATCCAGCTGATTGAAGGCAAAGTTGGTCAAATTGACCTCGGGCAAGCCCTGATAGACCACCCCGAAGGACAGTTCGGCATTTTCGGCACTGAGGTAATCGAGTTGGTGGCTGACTTCGACCACCACCAGATCCTGCGGAGCATTCGGTGCTTGTGCCGTAAACGAGCGCAAGCTGGAGCTCCATTTGAGCGGGTAATCAAACTCGACCACATCGAGCCAATTCTGCCTCGCATGGATCAAATAAGGGCTGGGGTCGCCCGTAGCGCCGGATTCATTGCGGTAGAGTGCTTCACTAATCCCTGCGTCCGGCCACGCTCGGTTGCTGGCATCAAAGAAGGTGCTGGTGAAAAAGCTCTCGCCGCCATCGAGCCAGCCGCCCATCAGTTGCACGCTGGCATCCGGATTGGTGTTTTGTGAAGCGGTGGTGCGCACCTGTACTTCCAAATCCTCGAAGAACGGCACGTCGGCGGTGGCGGCAAAGTTGAGGCGGCCATCGCCGGCAGTTTGTTCGGCGGTGGAGCCGTAGTCGTTAAAATAGCCCTCGGAAATCGCAATCAGGTCGTACAGTTCTTCATCGGGGCCGTTCAACTGCATACGGTTGGGCATCCGAAAGCGCGACGTGACGGTTGTTTCCAGGCCTTTGGAGTCGGAGAAATCCTTGCTGATTAATTCGCCGTCCGGATCGATCCCGGCGATGCCGTGCAGCGGACTGTCCAACAGGGTTGAATACACCGTTGCGCCCAAAGTGAGGTAAGCGGCCGCACTCGGGTCGCAGCCATCGGTGCTGGTAAAGGACAGGGTCGAGACATCGAAATCCGCCGACCAATAGCGGAGCTGCTTGTCGAGTCCGCCGTCTGGCAAGCGCGCCTCGGCGAGCCCACCGGGGCAGGTGAACGATAAGCCGTCGAATTCAAAGGTTTCGTCCGCGGGGAAGGGCGTGATCACCGATCCCGCAGTGAAGCTCGTCTCGGGGGAGGTGCTGTTCTGGACAAATGCCAGTCCGTAGTAATCAAACTTGAAGTCATATCCATACAATGTGAGTGTACTTGGGAAGCTGTCGGGATCGCCTTCCAGCGTGCCGGTCACGCCGCTGGGGCGGACATAAAAATGATTACAACCGCGCACAAGGTAGGGGACTGCTAGACCTGCGATGTAGGCGTTGTCGGTGAC
>DOCS01000168.1:7176-13735 GCA_003503355.1 Opitutia bacterium | reverse complement strand
AGCCTGTCCCTAAGTGTGGAGTTTATAGCCTGTCCCTATTTCCTATGTCGCTATTTTCTATGCCTGTGTCCAATGCTGGCTCTCTTCTATTTTTTATGTCTATTTTGGGTTGGTTGGGGAACTTTGATCGATTGTGGCTGACAGTTAGCCCCGGCTGTGGGCTTTCTACCCTGTTTGTTACGATCCGTGGTTGACCTTTTCCTTGCATTCTTGACGGTTGTCGGGTTCCAGCTTTAAACCAGATCTAGTTCACTATATTAATATGTTAAAAAAATCATCCCTCCCTACGGGTTCGTCCATGCTGTTGGCGGCCAGTGCCTTGTTTTTTGTCGCTTGCGGTGAGCAAAGTGCCGATTCCGTCGCTCCGACTCAGGATCCTGCCCCTAAGGCTGCGGAGACTGCTGAGGTCGCTGAAACGGTCGCTGTTCAAGTGCCGAGTCAACTGAACGCCGCTGTTCAGGTCGCTGCTGTCGAGGAAGTCGCTGAAGTGAAGGCTGCTGTCGAGGAAGTCGCTGAAGTGAAAGCCGCCGCCGAGGATGTTGCCGCTAAGGTTAAATTGCCCACTCTGCCTGCAGTCGAAGTTCCCGAGTCCGAGCTCATCGAGCTGGTGGGGTACTTGACCGCCCAAAGTGCTGGCGTGGCGACCTTGAAATTAGACGAAGCGGGTGTCGCGGCACTGGCTGAAGGCGTGCTACAGGGTTTGGAGGGCAAACTGGATCTGACTAAGTTGTCGCAGGACGTGATGAAGGCGGCATTTGCTCAGGCGCAGGCGCGTGCCGAAGCGGTTCAAGCTGGCGCTGCCGAACTCCCAGCGATCGATTTGGATGCCCTGCAGCAGATCGGTTTGGCGATGGTCATGCAGACCGGCGTCACGGATCTTGGTTTCGGTGTGGACGATGCGGTCTTGATTGCGAAGGGCTTTGCTGCAGGTGCATTAGCTACCGAAATGGATCCTTCGATTCAGGCCAAGATGGCGGCTTTTCAAGCTTTTATTCAGCCCCGTGCGCAAGCTGCCCAGGCGAAAGCTCAAGCGGCCCAAGCTGAGGGAATGGCGCGCATGGAAGCAGAAAATGCTGTGCTCGCGGAAAAGAATATCGCTGCTGGTAAGGTGTTTATTGAAAAGTTGAGTGCCGACGAAGGTGTGCAGTCGAGCAACTCCGGTTTGCGCTTCAAGGTGCTTGAAGCTGGTTCGGATGCGAAGCCTTCGCTGACCGACAAGGTGTTGGTGCATTACAAGGGTACGCTGATCGACGGTACGCAGTTTGATAGCTCCTATGACCGTGGTCAACCGGCTGAGTTTCCGCTCAATGGTGTGGTGCCTGGTTTTGGCGAAGGCCTGACTAAGATCGGCGCGGGTGGTAAGATCATTCTCTACATCCCCAGTGAACTTGGCTACGGTAATACTCCGCGCCCCGGCGGTGCAATTAAGCCCGGTGACACGCTCATCTTCGAGTGTGAGTTGATCGAGATCAAACCCGGCAGCTAGTTTTTACTGCAGTTTATTTCTAAAAGCCCGCGAGCAATCGCGGGCTTTTTTGGTTTATCGTTTTTTACGCTGTATTATTGATGAATGATGGGCCTGCGCTTGCGGGTAGATTTTTTGGGTACGATGACCGCGGTATCGCCCACGAAGTGCTTTTTAGGTTTTGAATTGGCAGTCCTGCGAAGATTTGGAAGGCAGATCGATGGGCAATTCCCTCCGAGTTTAATCGGTAGCTGGCGGGCGGGCGCGTTCGTTTTCGCGTTAATCTCCTTGCGGGGACATTGGCAAAAAAGCTATACTCAAAGGTTCATTATTCTTCTATGTGTGCTCGTGCCTCCAGTCGTGTTTACAATCAAGCTGCCCTTGAAGTGTGGTTTGCCAATGTTGCGCTTGAATGGGAGACTTTCTTCTCAAAGGATGCTTTGCGGCGCGGGCGTGAAATCTATCGCAAGGGGCAAATCTCGGGCGTCGAACTGGCGGACCATGATGCGATTGTGCATTGTCAGTTTGCGCGTAAGGATACTTGCTACGCAGTGGTCGAGTGGAGCCCAGGCGGGCCGAAGGTGCGTTGTTCGGCGGACGATGATGCTTTGGGCGATGCGGTGGCAGTCGGCGGGCTGTACGAAATCGAAGAATTGATCGCGGATGAAATTGATCCGCTGCCCTATGCGGCCAAACCGAAGTCGCCGGCTGATGAGGCGGTGATGATGGAGGCGGAGTTGGCAAACAAAGCAGCGGCATCGCTTCAGTCGGTCGAACCGGAGGAGCCGCCTGCACGTCGCTTGACACCGCGTTTGCAAGGGCTGTCTGCGGGATTACGCATGACGGCGTATTGGACCAATGCGGATTTCAGTCGGGAGGCCGCCTTTCAGGGGGAGGGTGCCCATCTGACGAATGCGGAGCGTGAGATGTTGGTGCGCTTGACCGCAATGGCGAAGAAGGTGGGCTTTCATTTTCGGCGCGATTCAAATGATTTTCAGATGCGCGACCTCGAACGGATCGGACCGTTTTTTTCGCATACTCGTCAGCGCTGGGAATCTGTGTTCGACTACATNNGACCTCGATTTGGACGCGCAGGACATGGCTGAAGGGGTGAAGTCGGTGAAGATTATCGGAAGGGTGGAATCTGCGGGCGATACGGCGATGCGCGTGGACTGGCGTTTGAAGTTGGGCAAGCGTTGGCTCGATCCGGAAGATGCGGAGCGTTTGGCGAAGGCTGGGCGTGGCACCCATGTTGTCAAAGGGCTCGGGCTGGTGCGTATTGCGGAGGAGCAGACCGAAGCACTGGCTGAGTGGCGAGTGGCGGCGGCCGCAAACTCGGAAGCGGCGCAGACTTGGCCGCGCTATATGGTGTTTTCGCTGTTCGGTGAGCGCGGGGTGCAACTCAATTTGGAGCAAGAGCTGCAGGAATGGCGCTCGGCGCTGGAACCGCAGCCCGCGAAGGTGGCTGCGGCAGACGTAGTCGAATTGCCCGATTTTTTGCGCCCGTATCAAGCGCATGGGGTGCGTTGGATGGCAAATTTGCGCGCGCAGGCCTGTCATGGTCTCTTGGCGGATGAGATGGGCCTCGGTAAGACGCTGCAGGTGTTGACTTTACTTCACGCTTATCCGTTTGAGTCGAAGGATAGTTTGATCGTGTGCCCCGCCAGTGTGGTGCCGGTGTGGGAGAGCGAGGTGGCGCATTGGTATCCGCATTTACAAACCGCGGTGTTGTGCAGTGGACAGACTTTTGAGACCTCGTCCGGGCAGCAGCCGAAGTTGTGGATTGCCAGTTACACGCAGTTGCGGCGGCATAAGCATTTGCTTGAGAGTACTGAGTTTGGCTATGCGGTGCTCGATGAGGCGCAGCAGATCAAGAACCCCGAGGCGAAGGTGACGCAGGCCTGTTGTGCGATTCGTGCGGTGTGTCGTCTCGCGCTGACTGGTACGCCGATTGAGAATCGCTTGCTCGATGTATGGACTTTGTTCCGTTTTATTATGCCCGGCTTGCTGGGCTCCCGCCGACGCTTCGAAGAGGCCGCGGTCTCGCCCGATCCCAGTGCGCGTAAGCGCTTGGAGCAAACCTTGCGCAAGCAGATCGCGCCCTTTCTGCTGCGCCGTAAGAAGGACAAGGTGGGCAAGGACCTGCCGCCAAAGGTGGAGATGGACTTGATTTGCCCGATCACCGAAATGCAGCGTCAGGTGTACGAGGGGCTGCTGAATCAGGGGCGTGAGGAATTGGGCGATGATTTGCAGGCGGCGATGCAACACCAGGCGATGAACTTTTTCTCCTTATTGACTCGTTTGCGCCAAGCCTGTTGTGATCCAGGGCTGATTCGGGACGTGGAGGTGGACCTCAGGCACAGTGGCAAGATTCAAATGCTACTGTCACGTTTGAGTGAGGCGTTGACTGGCAGTGGCGCGCGCAAGGTCGTGATTTTTAGCCAATTTGTGCAGTTGCTCAAGCGGGTGAAGCCGCTGATTCAGAAGGCGTTTCCCGAGGTTGCTTTGTTTGAACTGACGGGCGAGACCAAGCACCGCGCAAAGCCAGTGGATTCCTTTCAGCAGCAAGATGGGCCGGCGGTGATTTTGGTCAGTCTGCGGGCGGGCGGCACAGGGATCACTCTGCATGCGGCGGACTACGTGTTTCTGCTCGATCCCTGGTGGAATCCCGCGGTGGAGAGTCAGGCAGTAGACCGCGTGCACCGCATCGGTCAGCGCAAGCGTGTGTTTGTCTATCGCATGATCACGCAGGGCACGATTGAGGAGCGCATCCAAAAGTTGAAGGCCGAAAAGCGCGAGCTGTTTGAAAGCACACTCGGCAATCTCGGTAGCGCCAGTGATCTGCGCGAGCACTTTGGTGATTTGCAGGAGCTCGCTAAGTTATTGCCGCCGGAGTAGGGCGCAACTTGACTGGCTGTCACAGGCACTAAACTTAAAGCCCATCTCCGCGTATTAATCGTGGTTCATCGATTGGGGTTATTCTCCCTGGAGCTCACATGCATTTGTCAGTCAAGGGCGATAAACCAAAAAGCCGCTTCAAGCGGAAGCGGCTGTTGGGAAATCGAATGCAGGGACGCTATTTTACGGCAGGCAGACCGCTGGGCGCAGTGGGTGACGGTACAGCCGGCGCACTCATGCCGCCGCCCATTCCTTGGCCCATCATCATCAGCCCCATGAGTGGCATCATCGCCCCCTGCACGGCTTGGTCGAATTGCGCTTGGGTTTCCGCTGCTTCGATTTGCGCCAGTACGCCGTCGATCATTGTCAACACGCCCATTACCTGTGGCTTCTTGGCAGCCATCGACTCGACAGACATGGCCTCCAGTTTGGCTTGAGCGCCCGCAATTTCGGCTGCCCATTCGGCTGCCATTTCCGCCGGCACCCAGCGCCCTTCGACTTTGGAGAACCGCGTGGTTTCGGCAGATTGATTCGGAATGCCGATCTGCAGAGTCGCCTCGGTGTCGCTACCTTCGATCACAGACACGACAACAGCGACATAATCCGAGAGTCCCACCGCTTGCTCAGAAAGCTTCGATAGCCCATTGGCGTGGGTGGCGATTTTGGAAACCGTCGAATCAAAGAACTGCTGTCCGTCAAACGCGAGTAAACCTGCGCTGCTCGCCAGGTCACTGGTTGTGAGGGTCTTGAGTATGCCGACGACCGCAGGTAGTGCCTGTTGGAATTGCGCCTTTTCGCCCTCCGAGCTCTTCGCCAGGGCCGAATTAAAAATAAACGCTTGTTGCTTCTCAGCCACATCGCCCAGCCGACTGATGAGTGCGCAGCTCTGATCGTAAAGCTCTGCGTCGAATTTGCTGCCGGCCAGCTGGACGAGGCTGTTGACATCGCTTTGGTAACTCGCAGGCATCGCCTGCCAGAGGATGCCGCCATTGCCCTGTGCAAACTCGCGGATCACCTTTTGAATTGCAGCGTCAGGCGCCTCCGGAAGAGTGGCTTCGGCAGGGACGACCTCGCCCTTTTTGCCACAGGCAGTGAAGAGCAACGCACTGGACAGTAGGCCGAGTGCGGCGATTTTGGAAGAAGCAGTGATCATCTTGATGGGTGTTTAATTGAAAGAAGCTGGCGATGAGAATGACGCCGAGTGGTCCGTGAACGTAGTGCCGCGAACCAAAACGCAAGTAGTGAGCGGACAAACTATGCGCCCAGCAAGCGTGTTCGGCGGTGTTGCTGCGGAAATTGCAAGGTAATCACCGTGCCGATGTCCTTGCGGGACTCGATACCGAGTTGGGCTCCATGATCGCGCAGAATGCGCTGCACAATCATCATCCCCAGACCGTGCCCAGCCTTCTTTGTGGTATAATAGGGCTGCAGCACACGCGAAAGCTCGGCCTCCGAAATACCTGAGCCGGTATCGATAAACTGCATGTAGACAAATTCATCATCGCTTCGCGTGACGATACGAAGCTCGCCGCCGGGTTGCATCGCCTCCATCGCATTTTTGATCAGATTGAAAAAGACCTGCTTGATCTGCCCACGGTCTCCCAAAATCACCGGGACCGGCTGGTTCACGTCCACGTTCACATCCAGACTCCGATCGCACAACTCTGCCTCTTGCACACGCAGCACTTCATCCACCAGCTCGATCAGGTCGAGTTCGTTTAACTCCGGTTGCTTCGGGCTCACCGCTTCAAGGAAGTGCGTAATGATGCCGTCGAGGCGTTTCACCTCTCCCTGGCACACCTCCAACGATTCGGACAAACTCCTCGCATCCGCCCCCAACTGCAGCTTCTTGAGCTTGCGCTCGATTAACTGCAAATGAATCGTCAGCGAATTGAGCGGATTACCCAGCTCGTGTGCGACCCCAGCGGACAGGCGCATGATCGAATCGATGCGCTCGCTCTCGATGCGCTCCTCCATCGAGACTTTATCTTCAGTCACATCCGACAGCACCACAACCGCGCCACCACTGTCATCATGCCCGACCTGCGCATCGATCGGCACCATATAAAGGCGCACGAAGCGGTGCTCTGGGTAGGTCAACTCGACTTCGCGGGAAAACACCCGTGGTGCCTGAGCCCCATTCGCCGCCTTATCCAGATCGATGGAGCGCGCGAGGTCGGGTACCATCTTCCACAA
>DOCS01000168.1:4631-7126 GCA_003503355.1 Opitutia bacterium | reverse complement strand
ACCACCCCTTCGGAATCGATTACTAGGATGCCGTCTTGAATGGTATGAAACACAGTCTCCTGTAACTTACGATCCTGCGCCAAGCGCTGCACCAGAATACCAAGATTGACCGAATCGAGATCGTCGATACGGCCAAGTATTTTATCCAGTCCGGAATTTTTCATATTAAATCTCAGCCATGATCCGCGGTTAGATCCGAATCAACCTTGCCAGTTGGTGATTGAAGACGGCTACCATCGTTGGACGCGCAATAGAATGAAGACTAGGATGCCGATGGCGTCACCAGCTGAATGATTTGCTTAGCGATCTCAGCCTTGCTGGTGGGACCGATTTTAAGCGAGCTGCCATCCGCGGCAATCAAAGTGACTGCGTTGGTATCAGAGGCAAAGCCCGCACCCACTTCGCCGACTTTATTCGCCACCATCCAATCGCAGCGCTTCTCCTCCAGCTTTCGGCGCGCATAGACCTCGACATCATTGGTCTCGGCCGCAAAACCGACCACCGTCTGATGCGCTTTACGCTCAGTCATGGTTTTTAAAATATCAGTGGTGCGCTCAAGCTCGATCGTCAACGCAGCGTCGTCCTTCTTCTCCTTGCGCGCATGTTGTTCGACCGGGCGAAAATCGCTGACCGCTGCGGTCATGATCAACACATCGCATGCATCAAACAACGCGTCGACATGATGAAACATCTCTTCCGCCGTCACGACGGGATACAAGATCACATCGTCTGGCTCTGGCAGCGCGACGGGACCCGCTACCAGGTCGACGGTCCAGCCCGCGGCGACCGCCGCCTCGGCGAGGGCAAAGCCCATTTTGCCGGTGGACGGATTGCTCAAAAAGCGCACCGGATCGATAAATTCACGGGTGGGGCCCGCGGTGATAAGACAGCGAATAGAGCTTGCGTTCGACATAACACCGAGGAGCCTAAGGGGATACATGGCCGAACAGCAACCCAGCACCGCAGCGAATTCACACAATTCCCCCAGCAGCGAAAAGCCTGCCGTTAAAAAGGAAAACACTTTGCTCAACCTCGGCTTCAATATCCTGTTGCCGATCTTGGTTCTCAACAAAGGCAAGCAGCTCTTCGGTCACCTGCTGGAGCCGTATTTCGACAACATCGCGATCGGCATTCTGATCATCGCGATCTGCTTCCCGGTCGTCTATTTTATCTACGATTACGTCAAGCGCGCAAAGTACAACCTGATGTCCATTCTCGGGCTTGTCAGTGTGCTGCTCACCGGCGGCATCGGCATTCTCGAAATTCCGACCGAATGGTTCGCTGTCAAGGAGGCCGCGATCCCACTCGTTTTGGGCATCGCCGTGATTGTCTCACTCAAAACCCCTTGGCCGCTGATCCGTACCTTGCTCTACAACCCGGAGGTGCTCGACGTCGATAAAGTGCATGCCGCCTTGCAGGAGCACGATTGCGAGCCGGCGTTCGAAAAGTTGCTGGTCAAATGCACTTGGCTGCTCGCCCTGTCCTTTCTGTTGAGCGGTATCCTTAACTATGGGCTGGCCCGCTGGATCGTCGTCAGCCCGAGTGGCACTGATGCCTTCAACAGTGAAGTCAGCAAAATGATGGCCTGGAGTTGGCCGGTGATAGTGATCCCCAGTATGCTTATCATGATGCTCACGCTCTGGCAGCTACTTGGTGGTATTCATAAAATGACTGGGCTTAAGTTGGAAGAAGTGCTGCGCGGCGCGCCGTCGGAGGGAGCCTCGAACTAAGCGCGAGCGCATTGGCTGGGAGGGCTTCATTCTTGTGGTCGGTCGAGGTTTGATAGTTCAGCTAGTAGGGCGGCGATAGTGGTTGTGGTCCGCATTCCGTCGGCGACAGGGCAATGATCTTTTCTGGCTATTCGCTAAGGTCGTGGCGATGCCTGCCAGTCGCCTCGGATGGGGAGCGTGGCCTGTTTGATTTGTTTACTGCGCAGCGCCGATGTTCGCAAAGCTCCAAGCGAGGAGACGACTTATCTTTTGCCCTTGGCTCATCTGAATGATCTGCACTTGCTGGGCGCCGCAATGCGCGAGCCGCTTTTTGAGGGGGCGCAGATTCTCCTGCTTCGAAATTAAGCAGGTGAACCAGCGAACCTGCTGGGCAAACTCGACGCTCTCCTGGATCATTCGCGAGACGAAGCTCACTTCGCCGCCGGGGCACCAGAGTTCGGCGTTTTGCCCGCCGAAATTCAACTTCGCTGGTTCTTTTGCGGCGCGCCCCTTGTTTAGATTTGTCACCTTTCGCTGGTTGCCGGCCAGTGCCGCTTCCATTGAGGCATGAAAGGGGGGATTACACATCGTCAGCGCATAGCGGTCTTCGCTGCGCAGTATACCCTTGAAAATAGCACTTGGCTGCTTTTGTTGCACGACTCTGACTAACTTGCCAAGGCATGCATTTGATTTTACGATCAAGCGTGCGGTCTTGACGGATATCGGGTCAATTTCCGAGGCAACGAATTTCCACCCATAGCTCCGGCTGCCAAGGATCGGGTAAAT
>DOCS01000168.1:0-4570 GCA_003503355.1 Opitutia bacterium | reverse complement strand
TAATCTGCCCGCCCTGGGATTGGCGGACACAAATAGCCTTCTGGTATCGTCCAGTGCTTTACCTGATAAGTATGCGCCAGCAGGGCTTGGTTCAAACTCAGTACTGCTTTTTCGTCGCTGAAGTCGATCGTCTGGTCGCCCGCAGAATTTGATTTGAGGAAACCTTCCAGTGTCGGGCAAGCTTTGCACAGCGCAGGGAAGTCGTATCGGCCGCGATGGGGATTGCGGGGATGTAGCGAACCCTTCGGCTTGGTTTTTTTGGGGGGGCTGGGCATGATGGGCTTAGCTTGCTCATGTCCCTGGTTTTTGATTAAGAGCCGGTGTTTTGATTGAAGCGACTTGGCTCAAGTTCTATTTTATGGTAGTGGAGAGGAGCTGTGAGTAAGCTGAATTATTTAATTCTAGCGACAAGCCCTTTCATTGCTTTAAGGTTTAATTGAATGGTTTTAGCTGGTCTGAGGTTTCGTTGTTTCCACAGATAGCCGGCGAAAGCATGGTCCTGGGCGCTGTGCTACATTTTGTCTTTTGTGGCGTGGGTGCTTCGGCGACCTGGGTTTTAAGTGTTTTTCCTGTGTTGCTTGTCTGGGGGGCTTGTTGCTTCCATCGGTCGGCTGCTATAGGTTCATTCTAGCGATGGAGGGCTTATTACGGGCATATTTCAGTGTCGTATACACGATGTGGAGTTTAGTGATGGCATCTCGGCAACGGCGTGCCCACCGCTGGTCCGTGATGCTTGGTGCCGCTGCTGTCGCGTTGCCGCTCCGAAGCTCGCATGGTCGGCCTCTCTCTCTCTCTCTCTCAATGCGCTTCGTAGACCGCTATCGTGGGTTGCGCCAGTAAGTCCCCATGTCATTCTTTGTGCGAGGTTAAGTGAAAACAAGCAGTACAGAGTTTTGATAAGGGTTGATTCATTCCTCGCAAAGCATAGAAAGTGAACGAAACCTCCACCCCGATTATATCCCATACAGTATGCGTCCGGAAATCCACTGGCTTCTTCATTTCTGCTTAGATAACGACCTACTTACTTCAGGTCAGGTCTCTGGCATCGTATCCAACCTCAATCCCAGCACAGATGTGCATGCTTGCTCGAAGCTTCTGTCGAATTCTGGCTGGATACAAGATAGTGCGTTCCTCGATAGTGCGGTCGAGGCTTCGATTCAAAATACCCAAGACGGCTTCGAGCTCCCAGCGATTCCCGGTATCACAACCGATGCCCCCCTGCTTCAGGATGGTGTTGGCGAGTTCCCCGATTTCAACGAGTTCGATGGCTTGAACGATGCGGACTTACGCGCCGCAATCGAGCAAGTATTCACGAGCTGTCAGCAAATGGGCGCCAGCGACCTGCACATCACAGGCGGTGCCCGCCCGCGCATACGTCACCATGGGCGCATTATCTATCTCAGCAATGCCCCGCTGCCAGATGCCATCGCCCGTCGTATTAATTTAAGTTTGCTCACTGAAGCGCAACGGGAAAAATTTGAGGCCGAGTGGGATCTGGATTACGCGCTGAGCATCGGCAATACCAGCAGCGGTTCTACGATGCGTTTTCGCGCCAACATGATGGAACAGAAAAACGGCATCTCCGCGGTCTATCGCATTGTTGCTGATCACTTGATGAGCTTGGAAGAGCTTGGCTTTCCCAATGCGGATAATATTCGTAAGTTACTGACCTACCACAACGGTATTATCCTCGTCACTGGCCCAGTTGGCAGTGGTAAAACCACTACCTTGGCCAGTTTGGTGAATGAACTGAACCGCACGCGCAAAGACCATATTATTGCCGTGGAAGATCCGATTGAGGTTATTCAGCATTCCCAAGAATGCATTGTCACCCAGCGTCAGGTCGGCAAGCATACTAAATCCTTTCACTCGGCACTGAAATCTGCGCTGCGCGAGGATCCTGACATTATCGTGATTGGAGAAATGCGCGACTTGGAAACCATTGAGATGGCGATTTCGGCGGCAGAAACCGGCCACTTGGTAATTGCCACCATGCACACTCGCGACGCGGGTTCTACCTTGAACCGTATATTGGATGTCTTCCCGCCGAGTCAACAGAACCAAATTCGCGCGATGACCTCGGGCTCACTGCGCGGGATTGTCTGTCAGCGCCTGCTTCCGAGTGTCGATGACGGAGTCGTATTAGCCTGCGAACTCATGGTCAATACCACGGCGGTGGCCAATATTATTCGTGATGGCAAGGACACCGGTCTAGATACCGCGATGCAATCCGGGAAAAAGGCAGGGATGCGCACCATCAAGGAATCTGTACAAGCGCTATTGGACGAAGGGCGTATCAGCCCCGAAGTCGCCGCGGAAAATATGTAAGGAGTCGAGGTTACCAACGGACTCAAAAATTTGGAGAATGAACAATATGATAGATTTGGACACATTGCTGATCGATATGCTCGATCGCGGCGGATCGGACCTTCACCTCTCGGTGGGCGCCCCGCCCAAGACACGCGTTCACGGTACCATCCAGGCGCTGCGCGATCAACCCGCTAGCGAGGCTGAAATTGAAGCGATGCTGCAAGCGGTGTCTCCCGCGCATCGCTGGGCAGACTTTCTAAATACCGGCGATGCGGATCTCGCACATGAGATTCCGGGTAAGGCGCGGTTTCGCATGAATTTATTCAAAAACAGCTGGGGCATTGCCGCGGTGCTGCGACAGATTCCGTCCCACATCGCCAGTGTCGATGAGCTAAATTTGCCTGACACCTTGAAGGAGTTGGCGGGCTACAAAGAGGGTTTGGTCCTCGTCACTGGTCCGACAGGAAGCGGTAAATCCACGACACTGGCCGCGGTCATCGATCACATCAACCAGACCTACCAAAAACAAATCATCACGCTCGAGGATCCAGTTGAATTTGCCCACAAGGATAAAAAAAGCACTATCATTCACCGCGAAGTTGGCGAGCATACCCACTCCTTCAGCGCGGGTTTAAAAGGTGCGATGCGCGCCGACCCTGATGTTATTTTGATCGGGGAGATGCGTGAGATGGAAACGATCCGCCTTGCGCTGAATTGTGCGGCGATGGGTATGTTGGTGTTCGGCACTCTGCATACCAACAGTGCCACCAAAACAATTGACCGGATTATTGATACCTTCCCTGCTGACGAACAGAACCAGGCACGCATTATGTTGGCCGAATCACTGCGGGGGGTTGTCTCTCAGTTGTTGTGCAAGAAGAAGGGCGGGGGCCGTGTCGCGGTGCATGAGATCCTGCTCAGTCATGGAGCACTCCCTAATTGTATTCGCACCCACTCGCTTTCCAATATTCGCAACATCATCGACCAAAACCGCGACCAAGGTATGATTTCGATGGACGCCTCGCTGCGCATCTTACTTCAAAAAGATCTGATCACACAGGAGGAGGCTTATATGAAGGCAATTGACAAGGCGCAGTTCAAGGCTGACTAGCCGCTTCTCTAACGAGGTAGGTACGGAAACGATGAAAAAAATCAAAGCACTGATGTATGCGATGCTCGGCATTATGATGAGCGTCAGTACGTTTCGCCAAGGCAGCTACTGGATGACCGCTGGCATCGCCTTTTTCGCGGCTTGCGCCATTGCAGTGACCCTCAATTCGATTGGGCGCTTGGAAATTACGTGGGATGAGTTGGGCGTCACGCTCAAGAAATCGCCAAAGCCTCGACAACTGTTGCTATGGTCCGAGATGCAAAAACTCAAAGTTGATCACCTCGGCTACCATATCAAAACTAAACAGGCGAATTTCCGGATCAGCCAAGAACGCATGCCCAAAGAGTTGTTACAGCTGATCCGAAGGCACATCAGAAAGAACCAGCCCCCGCAAGCATCACCTCTAACGCTGAAGCGCGGGCAAGTAGGGTTGGTGGGCGTGCAACGGTCGACGAAATCGCGCTAGGATAGGCAACTCGGCCACCGCAGATGTGGGGGACCTTGAGTGGTGCCCATCAACCACCGTTTTGGGGCAGGGCACCACTTGACATTCCCAACATTAGCAAACCACCGGCTTTGATGTAGGTGGCTCAACAACCATCTCCGACTTCTGTGAGGCGAGCTCCAGCGCTCGACGGAAATCTTGCAGGCCAACTGGTTTGCTCATGTAATGGTCCATGCCCATATTTATGCACTTTTTACGATCCCAAGACATAGCATGGGCGGTCATCGCAGCAATGAACACAGTGCGCTCCGCGGCCCCCGCCTTGCCCTGCCGAATCTGACGCGTGGCTTCGTAACCGTCCAAAACCGGCATTTGGCAATCCATAATCACGCAGTCAAAGCGCTCATTCTTGAGAGACTCCAATGCCACTTTTCCATTTTCAGCACAACAGATCTCACAATTCAGTTTCAGCAAGAAACGCCGTGCCACTTCCATATTCACGTGGTTGTCCTCCACTAGCAGTACCCGCATGCCGCTAAAATCAGTACGCTGCTTGGTCACTTGGTCATGGCACCATACGCTTTGATCCACTGGCTCAGTGATGTGCTCGCTATTGTTTGGGGTGTGAGGCGCGAAGGGCACAAGCATCGAGAACGTACTTCCTTTGCCGATTTCACTATCGCAATTCAACTCCCCACCGAGCA
>DOCS01000179.1:965-8563 GCA_003503355.1 Opitutia bacterium | reverse complement strand
CTCATTTCACAGCACGGTTACAGGCAGCAGTGACTATTGAGACGGCAGTGCCTTGGTCGAATACGGATTCTTGCCGTGTCCGTTGCTACGCATATCCATGACATCTGGGTAGCATTGCAGGAAGTTGTTCTCATCGATCAAATTGATGAAATAATGAGTCGTGCCTACGGGCAGTTGAACGCTGACCTGAAAATCCTGCTGCAACACAGCTGGTTGACGGAACCACTCTTCATAGCGCTCGCCGCCATTCAAGGTATAGAGCAACTGAGCGCGCACCACTTGTGCGCCATTCTCCTGATAGCTGAATTCCACGCGATCACCGGTCTGCGCATGCGACAGCACCGTGCAGACTTTTTCCTTGTTCGGTAGCGGGTATTTAAAGTCGGGATTGTAATACGGGTAGCTGGCTTTCATTTCACTCAGGTTCTCACTCAGCTTGGCATTCAACTGTTGCGCTTTTTCCGGCATCGAATCGACCAAATTAATCGCTTCTTCGATGTCGCCGCGCGTCTGTACACCATCCTTGGTTTTGTAAAGTTGGTAGAGCTCCAGTTCGGTCGCGTGCTTGTTGTTGAGGTGGTCGTAATTTCTTACCAACTTCCAATCTCCCACGCGGATGCTGCTCTCCAACGCAATGCTGTTGGGAAAGTGCCAGACCATACTGTCGCGCACCGAACCATCAGCCTCGCGCACCAGATTCGCATCGGCTGGGTCTTGTTGCAACAAAGTGCTCAAATCGCGACCGTCCAAATGCTTGGCGGCAGGAGCCTCGACTCCAGCCCATGCCAAAATAGTCGGATAAAAGTCGAGCCCATTGACCATTACATCGGACTGCACATTGGCCGCAATACCAGGCCCACGCACCAACAGCGGCACACGCGTACCACCCTCCATCAGCGAAATCTTGCCTCGGTCGAGCGGGAAATTATCGGTAATAATTTCACCAGGGTGCATTTCCATACCGCCGTTGTCGGAGGTAAAGATCAAATAGGTATTCTCACGCAACGAATGCCCCAGCCATCGAGGATCTTCAGTCTCATCCAAGTATTGCAGCAGACGTCCGACATAGTAGTCCAACTCCTCAACCATCGCACAGTAGAACGGATTGGTTTGCCCCTCGCCTTGCCACTCTGCGGGATTTTCCGGCAAGTCGACGCCTAGCTTTTTGACATATTTATCCAGTAATTCCTGACTGCGGGTATGAATCGGCGTGTGCACCAACCATGTGGCATAATACAAAAAGAACGGCTGGTCCGCATGTTCACGTATGAACTGCATCGCATCTTCACTATTCTGATGATACGGAAAGCCGTTCTCATCCAATTTGTACGGATCGCCGGCCTCTCGGGTGGCAAAGTCGGTTAAGCGATTCGGCTGCATGCGCTGAGTCGTACCGAGGTGGTGACGTGTCCAATCAAAGCCCTGGTCCTCAGGTTGTGGATACGCATTATGATTGATTGCCATGTGCCATTTGCCGCAATGCCCCGTGGCATAGCCATTCTGTTGCAACACACGCGCGAGGGTCACTTCACCTTCCGGCATACGACCGCTGTACCACGGCGGCATCATACGGTGCATTTCCTTGTTGTAAGGCGTCGGAGGGCCACCGCCGACCACATGCGTTTTCTGCGCGCGCGCCGGGTGATTACCACTCATAATTGCACAGCGAGTCGGCGCACAGGTGGGCGCCGGTGAATAGGCCTGCCAAAACTGGACGCCCTCCTTCGCCAAAGCATCGAGGTTCGGCGTTTCCATCGGTGTCGGCTCATCGATATCATAACACTTCACATCCTGCCAACCGAGATCATCAGTCAGTAATAGAATCACATTCGGCTGTGACGGACGCGTCGCTTCAGAGCCGCTCACTGGCGTCACCACCGAAGCGATAGAAAGGAGGCAAACAGATAAGTCAGTTAAACGGGGGTAACGCATACTTTTAGTTAGTTCAGTACGCCAAAAAAGAGCAAGCGGGAAGGATCTACTCCACACACAGGCTGCTCACGGCTGCACCGAAGGTTCGGTCCGCATTCACCTTTGTCTTTTTAATCATTTAGGTACTGCTCCGCATTCTAAAAAAATGCGGTTGTGCATCTCCCCCAACTCCACACACAGCGCAGAGAAACAAGCCATCTCAGGCTCCTCTAAAGTTAGAACACCATCATCAGCAAACATAGACCGCGGACCATTCTGCCGTTAATAATACACCAACGCTACCTTATGAACAAACTATTACATAAAGCTCCCATCGGTCTTCAGCGAAGGCACGGAGAATCCGCCCGACACACAAAGATCGGTAATGCGGCAACTGTTCCATAGCATCGACTCAACGATTTTGCAGCGCCGCCATAGTCGACCAGATTTTATGATAGGCTCCGAGTTTATGACTCTGCTCCTCACGTTGGTAGATTTGAGCCTTAAAGTTGGGGTAGTCGATGCTGCCGGCGAGTTGCACCATGATTTCAAGCAGTTCGTCCAAATCGATAATAATTCGGTAGCGGTAGTCTGCCTCCGCCCACTCGTGTACTTCGGCCTCGAGATCCAGCATGTCGACCAGATTGACTAAATCCTGCCGTATCCGCGCTCGCACGAAATAGGTATCCTCCGCTTTTTGAACGATACTATAAAAACCATGTTGAGTTGCTAACCACATAATAAAAAGAATAACAGGGACGATAAGACATTGACGGTCCTACCTTTAAAATAGCTAATAAAAAAACTGTCATAGCTGAGCGAAGAACCTGCAGCTATGTTACATATACCATGAATAGCTAACCGACGAGACATTATGCAAAAAAAGAAGAAAGCCGTCTTGCAATCACGCCCTCCCCTCGGGCGTATGTTGCATATTCATGATGAATTGAAACAAAATCGGCTGCCGAATGCCACCAGCCTGTCTAAGCAACTGGAAGTTGTTGCCAAAACGATTAACCGCGACATCGCTTATATGCGCGATCAACTGGGGCTCCCCGTGCAATGGGATGCACAGAGCAACGGTTATCTCTATACCAGCTACGTTGATGGTTTTCCGACGGTGCAAATCTCGGAAGGTGAACTGTTTGCACTACTGGTCGCGCAAAAAGCATTGGAGCCGTATACAGGCACCCCCTTTCAAGCGCCGCTGGAATCCGCGCTGCAAAAGCTCTCCGAAGGGCTGAAGGACAAAGTCTTGATCTCGCTGGATCGGCTCGACACGCCAGTCAGCTTCAAATCCGCCGGTATTTCCAACGCTGACCTTGAAACGTTTCAGATCGTCACCCGTGCGGTCGAACAACAACAGGAATTACACTTTGACTATAAAAAGCTGGGGGCCAGCGACTATCAGCAGCGACGCACCGAACCGCTACACCTGTGCTGCGTTGAAAACCAATGGTATGTCGTCTGCCATGATCTGCAGCGTGACGCACTCCGCACCTTCGCGCTGGTGCGGATGCGCAATTTGCAACCTACTGGCAAACACTTCAAGCGTCCCCAGCACTTCAATATCCAAAACCACCTCAAGGATGCTTTCGGCGTCTTTGTCGGCGCACACAAGTACAAGGTGCGCGTGCACTTCGACAGCTGGGCAGCTCAACTGATACAGGAAAAGAACTGGCACCCTGCCCAAGCAATCGAAACACTCGACGACGGGTGCGTGGAATTTCGCATCGAATTGGCTGATCTCTTTGAAATCGAACGCTGGATTTTGAGTTGGGGCAGTCATGCCAAGGTCCTTGCTCCACCTGAGCTCAAGAATCGCATTCGTGAGCATGCGCAAGCAATTCTAGCCAACAGCTAGCAATCAGACCATGCCTGCTCGTGGCCGACACCAAAGTACTTCCAAGGAGTGCAAACGTATCATCCAGAAGATCGAAGCGATTGACGGCGTGGTAGGCGTCATCATCGGGCACTCCTACGGAGGCAAATCACTGGGGCAAAACAGTCGCACCGGCAGTGTTAAGATTCAGCGCAGAGAATCCGGAGGTCTGAAAGCAGTGACACAATCGGCCAAAGGCCTACAGGAGCTCTTCATTCGAGTCGAAACCGGCCACGAAGCTCAAGCAGTCGAAGCGATCAAAAAAATTATCTGATTTTTTAGGCATACCCCCGTAAATGTCCTACCCTATAGGGCATAATGCCAACCAGTGAACATTCGAACACATAATCCCATCGCAACATGTGCCTGACTCCCCACTCGATACGTCGCGTCGATGGCGGGCTCGTGATTAAAGGTCTGCAAGGTGCGGTGCGTATTCGTCGGCGAATGAATCATATCGAGACGAGCTATCAAGGCGACCAACTGGTCAACGGCAGCGCAGCCGCTTACTCCGAGCAGCTACTCGAGCAAGCCATCGAACTCACGGCTCGCTTCCCCTTCCCTTGGCACCTCGCCGACGACGGCACGCAGCATATCACCGATCACCAACGCTATTACGAGCAAACCTTCATGCCCCACCTACAGGGCATCGAGACGCTCAAATACTGGATGCATGAATGTCCAGATGGATCACTCCCATCCCGCAGGCGGGATGAGAGAAACGCAGGCGCCAAGCCCGAGGCTTGAGGCTTGAGGCTTGAGGTGGAAACAATGACTGAAAAATAGACCGCAACAACTAATTCTCACAAGGGCTCAAAAAGCTGATTTAACTTTTTTTTGGAACGAATTAATCTATCGCCTGATACTTGATTTTGCATTCGGCCGGGAACTAAACGTTTGTGCCTTTGTGAGAGAATCATCGCAATGGCCTGGCACTAGCTGGTGAGGCTCAGCGAAATGATGACTCCTAGCGTGAAGCACAGCGCTGCGATGGATGCGCGGATAGATCACGCCCATCCCGCAGACGGGATTCAAGACACGGAGACACAAAGTCGTAGGGGCGGTGCACGTCCCGGACCGCGCAGCAGCAATGCGCCAGGTGAAGCTCCTTACTCTCAGTTATGAATAAGGGCTAGGCGCAAAGAACCCGGGGTTCAGCACTGCATCCGTTCAATGCTTGCTGCGTTCCTCAATCCCTGACTAAAAACACTGATCTATTGGGCTTCGCCAGTGAGCCCTCTTCCCTCATTCTACCTTAGCTTTTCACCAAAGAAACGGAGCAATAGATCCATGCAAAGGCGCGCGATGTCGGGATTGTAGCGCGGACCCTCGTCTCGAAGGAACGCGTGGGCAGCGTTGAATTCATGCCATTCATATTCCGCTTCGACTTCGTCAAGGCGTGCGGCAATTGCGCGACGACCTTCCAGCGGGACATGCGGGTCTTGGCGCCCCCAGACGAACATGAAGGGTGTTGTGACACCTTCAAAACGCGCCAGAGTATCATCACATTTGCCAGCACCCAGCGTGCCGGAGTGGATGTCGGTCGGATAATATGCAGCAACAGCTGAAACATCTGGCTGGAACCCTGCACGCACTGCAAGGTGTCCACCGAGGCAGACGCCAAAACTGCCCACTTTACCTGAGCTGCGTGGGTGCGCGGCCAGATACTGTGAAAGCACTGCCGCGTCGTCGTCCGAGGAAGCGACTTCCTTGGTGAATTTGAGTTCATTACCACGCTCGGTGCCTGCTACATCGTAGGCCAACACCGTGCCAGGTGCTTCAAATTCATGATAGACTTCCGGCACCGCAACCAGGAAGCCATGACCTGCCAATGCAAGCGCCATCCGACGAATCGGCCCAGTCATTTGGTAGATCTCTGAATAGAAGATCACAGTGGGATGCCGCCCCTCGCCAGTTGGTATAAACAGATGCGTGCGCATCGGTCCGCGTGCGGTAGGAAGATCAACAAAAGTTTCAGGCTCAATAGTCATAATTGCTACGCCTATAAATGCCACCATCCACAGAGACATGGCAAGTCGTTAGCCAGAATGGTCGCAGGTGCCTACTTGCTTGCGAACAGGAAGCTATGAACAAAGAACTGAGGCTCGGCACTGAGTCAGATCAATGCTGCCTGCTTTCCTCAGTTCCTTGTTAAAACACATCAATGCGGCGGGGCGTGCTCGCTGACAAATCTTCTGCTGATCGATCGGTCGCAGGCCGCTCATCTGTTTGCGAACTCAGATATTGTCGACGGGCAATGTGCCGCAGGTGTCCTCCGTTGTGAGCCGTTTTGCTATGCATCGTCTTTCTTTCGGCACCGTCCTCTCGGTCCGTCGCCTTGATCGAGCACGCTTTCAGTATGCAGGAATTCTGCCGCCTCAGCTGAACCCTTTACCTTAGTCGCACTGCGCTCCAACATCTCTGATTCAAACTCCGTTAACACGCTTTTTCTCAGTCCAGCGTTTCTCCATTCAGATGAGGGGCTACAGCCTGTTGTGATCCCCCGAGCCAGGGCCAGCGCATCCAGTAGCGCTTGATTCGCGCCCTGTCCTTTGAACGGACTCATCGGGTGAGCCGCATCTCCGATCAGAGTCACTTGAGACCCTGGCTCCAGCAATTCAGCCTTAAGCAGCGCTCGGTCATACACGGGATATCCTGAAACCTGAGCTTCCTGAGTCGCCGCTACAATCTCCGGAATGGGAGTGTGCCACTGAGTTCTACGACGCGCTTCAGCCTTGAGTGCTTGAGTTCCTAGCGCACTCAACGCCCTCGCCTCTTTTTCTGGCATCGGGAAGCTAAGCTGCCACATCACCGAGTCGGCCGCATAAGGCATCATGTAGATCCGCTCAGTGCCATTGGCGGTTTGGAAGACCGTGGCCGAGTCCAGCAAATCACTTTTAAGTCCTTCTAATTGCGCTAAAGGACAAATCCCCAAAATCACAATACAACCTAGATACCGTAGTGGCGATGTGTCCTCACCGATAAGCAAGTTCCGCACCGAACTACGAATGCCATCCGCCCCCACTACAAGATCCGCAGTGGCGTGCTTCATCTCGCCCTCGACTTGAAAGCTCAGATCCACACCTGCACCTGCACCTTCTTTAAAATCCACCAACTGGTGGCCCCACTGCAGCGCATTCTCTCCTCCGAGCTGCTCAAGCAGCGCTAAGCGCAACGACTGCCGGGCGATATGCACATTCGTGCGCCTCGGTGATGGCTTTGCAGCATCTCGCCCCCATTTTCTGAGCCCCCATTCACCGATCACTTTGCCATCGGTCGTATGCACCCTATGTTTGGTTGAAACAACTCCCGCTTCTAACGAGACAATGCCCAACCCCTCGATCACTCGAGTTGCTTGTTGCAGCGTGAGTCCATAGCCCTGAGAGCGTGCCTCGAAGCCGCTATCGCGTTCATACAGCGTAAAAGGGATTCCGCGGTGCAAACAAGCCACGGCGAGCGCCACCCCACCGATGCCACCACCAATAATGGCAACGTGCGGGTAGTTTTCAATATCCGCGAGACGGTGGCTGGCAGTATGCACCAAACCGGTCCCCTTACAGTTTAAGCAGGCATCTAGGTGCCCCTGCGGACGGACGGGAGCCGTTCCTTCGAGCTGCGCTGAATCAAATTGACCCAGTGCCCTCTGGTAGCGGAGTCGCACTTTCCTGGAGAGCTTCCTGCGTTTCCTGCCGTGTCCTTGGCATTGCGGACAAGCAGTCCATTTGTCCGCTTCATGTTTCACCTGTTCCACCTGCCCTTGTCTGACTAGCGCTGCTCTTCCCTTCAATAAGATAAATCACAGCCG
>DOCS01000179.1:0-960 GCA_003503355.1 Opitutia bacterium | reverse complement strand
GTTATATGAGGGTGGTCTCGTCGCTCGGATTTTCGATTGACGCCTTTTACGCGCACTGAGCTTAATGAACGTCTCATGCGCCTAGATAAATTTGTTTGTAAAAGCACCGAATACACCAAGGCCGAGGCACTTAGATTGATTCATGCGGGCCATGTGATCGTCAATGGCGACGTGATCGTTGATGAGGCGAGACAGGTGCATGAGAATAATACAATCACGCTCAATGGCGAAAGCCTGAAGGCTCGAGGATTCCGTTACCTGCTCATGCATAAACGCCTGGGCACGATTTGCTCAAATGTCGATGAAGGCTATCCGTCGCTCTTCAATACCTTGGAGATCGACAAGGTGTCAGAATTACACATTGCAGGCCGCTTGGATGTCGATACCACTGGGTTGGTGCTGATCACCGATGATGGCCGTTGGACCTTTGATATTATCAGGCCAATGACTAACTGCCAGAAAGTGTATCGTGTCGGTCTATCGAAAGATCTCTCGGACGATTTGATCGAGCCGTTTAAAAACGGCCTACAACTACATGGAGAATCCCAATTGGCGCGACCTGCAGAGTTACAGATCCTTAGCCCCAGAGAAGCGCGCTTAACCGTCACCGAAGGTAAATTCCACCAAATCAAGCGCATGTTCGTAGCGGTCGGCTATCGAGTGGTCTCATTGCACCGTGAGCAAATCGGCGAAATCGCTTTAGACGTCCCGCTCGGGGAATGGCGTCATCTAACCAGAGATGAAGTGAAGTCCTTTGCCACAGTGATTTAAGGCGATGCTGCCGCCCGACGCTCTTATATTTGAGTTCGCCCATTCGGCGACCACCTCCCCGGTGGCCTCGATGGTAAGATCGGGGAGCGGTGGAGACGGGACTTGATGTGGGAGACTTGACAGTGTAACTAGCCCGCAACAACCCATTCGCGCAAGGGCTAAGGCAGCTAATTTAACATTTTCGGGGAA
>DOCS01000080.1 GCA_003503355.1 Opitutia bacterium | reverse complement strand
AACACCCGTTTTGTGATCGGCAAGGCCGAAGCTATTTTTAACGGACTGAAGTTTCCGGCCGATGAGACTGCGGTGGTGATCGACCCTCCGCGTAAGGGGTGCGACTCCAGCTTTCGCCAGCAGCTCATGCAATTTCGCCCCAAGCGGATTGTTTACGTCTCTTGCGACCCGGCTACGCAGGCGCGTGATTTGAAAGAGTTTATTGAGGGGGGCTATGACATTACCCGTATTCAGCCGTTCGATTTGTTCCCACATACCCGGCATATCGAAAATGTGGTTTCTTTGACCCTGTCTTCCCGAGCACCTGTGCTGGCGACAGTGGAAACCGAAACCGAAACCGAAACCGCAGAATAGGGTTGACGCCTGTCCTGTCGGGCACATGTTCCTCCCTCTTTTCCTTAAAACCGAATTTTAATTTTTTTATGTCAATCGAAGTAAAAGTCCGTAAAGGCGAGCCCATGGAACGTGCGCTCCGCCGCCTCAAGAAGCGCCTCGACCGTGAGGGTGTTATCCGCGATGTGCGTGCGAATCGTTATTTCGTGAAGCCTGCGCAGGTAAAGCGCCGCAAGAAGAAGGAACTCGATTTCAATAATATGCTTCGCGTTCGTTACTCGAACATGTAAATTATTAGTGTGGGTGCTAACAGCGCTTACTCTTGATAGAGTCCCGGCCCCGCTGATGCGTGTCGGGACTTTTTTTGCCCTTTTATTGTTATGAGTAATATTTTCGACCGTCTTTCTCTTTCGACATGCTGGTGTTCTGCTCGGCACACCGATGGCTATGAAATGGTCGAAGAGATCGTTGGGTTGGGGTTCAAGCGGATTGAGTTGAGTCACGGTGTTCGCATTTCGCTGGTTCCTGGTATTTTGCAAGCAGTGGAGGAAGGTCTGGTCGAAATTTCCTCCGTGCATAATTTTTGTCCATTGCCAAGGAGTGTGCAGCACGCTGCGCCGAATTTGTATCAGCCTTCTGCGGTTGATTCGCGTGAGCTAAATTTGTGGCGGCGTTATACGGAGCAAACACTTGATTTTGCGGTATCAGTGGGGGCCAAGCATGTAGTCATGCATTCGGGCAGTACTTGGTATTTCTTTGGCTCTCCTGAGGGTAAATTGGAGCGCTGGATCGACCGTTCGGGGCTCAAGGCGGTTGATTTCCTAGATAGTGCGCAATTTAAGAAGCGCTGTGATCGCGCGATGAAGGGCGTTCGGAAGGCTTCCAAAAGCGCGATGCAACGGATTAATGCCAGTTACAACGCGGTGATACCGCTAGCGAAGGAGCGTGGGATTTGTTTGTGTTTAGAGAATCGCGAAGGTCTGGAAGAAATGCCGATCGATGCCGAGTATGCCGATTTTATTAAGGAATTGCCGGAGCCCGAGCACGTCGGTTATTGGCATGATTCCGGGCATGCTCAGATTAAACATCAATTCGGATTGTTGGATCATCGCGAGCATCTGGCTGCGATGGCCGATCGGCTGGTTGGTTTTCACTTGCATGATGTGACCGAAGGTGGCCGCGATCATCAGGTGCCGGGGACGGGGACGATCGATTTTCAAATGCTGGCCGAGTTTGTTCGTCCGGAGCATGTTCTCGTGTTGGAGTTGAGCCCAAGGCTGACTGCGGAGCAAGTGCTGGCATCCCGCGAATTTATTGGTCGCGTACTGGGTTAGTCTGCACGCTGTGCGGTCTTTGTGACATTCTGGGACGGATGGGGCGTGTGTTGGCACAGGTGGTGACAGTTTGACCCGTCTTTGTGTGTTGATTGTCCTGTAAGTAGTTGTTGTTCAGTTGTTTTGTGTGTTTTTGGGGCTTGGCATGTTTTATGCAGGTTTAACCTATACAACTCAACCAAAGGACAATAACTATGAAGCTCGTACGCTATGAATACCCGCAAGCACCCAGTACCAGTGCTTTCAATCGTCTGTTTGACCTCGGAATGCCTTCAGCCGCGCGTTTTGGGGAACTATTTGACGATTATTGGGGGCCGGAAACTGGTTCACATCAACCCGCAGTCGATCTCTATGAAGATGATCAAAATTTCTTTGCATGCCTTGAATTGCCGGGCGTGAAAAAGGATGCGATCGACCTGCAGCTCGAAAATGCAGTGCTGACCTTCAGTGGCAGCTATTCCGAAGAAACCAAGGGCGCGAAAAGTGATTATAGCTTTCAGCGTTCTATTTCTGTGCCGGATGGTGTTGCGCGCGATAAAATCAAGGCCAGCTACGAAAATGGTATCCTGACGGTTATCATGCCGAAGGAGGATACCTATAAGCCGCGCCAAATCACGGTGAAATAAGTGAGAACATTCAAAACGAAAGGAATTATTATCATGAACACTACAAAACTCGATACAACTACAACACCTGAACAGCAGGCTCAGGTACACGCTTGGCGTCGGCCTCGTTACGATGTCTCGGAAAGCACTGATGCGTTTGATGTTAAAGTCAGTATGCCCGGTGTTACACGCGACGGAGTGACGATCTCGGTGGATGGCGAAAGTCTCAGCATTACCGGCACTCGTACGCACGAGGCGCCCAAGGGATGGCGTCCGCTGCGCCGCGAACTGCAGGAAGGCGATTACCGTCTGAATCTTCGCCTTAATGTCGCCATTAAGGAGGCCGAGATTCGCGCCCATGTCGAAGACGGCGTGCTTGATCTGATGCTGCCGAAGGCGGACGAGGTTAAGCCACGTAAGATCCGTGTGAGCTGAGGACTCAGGCTGTGTGGATTCAAGGGCGGCTCAAAGTAGCCGCCCTTTTTTGCGTCCGGCATCTGATTGCTTGTCGTTACTGAGTGTTTTCCTGCTTTCCTACTGATTTTCGCTTGCCTTGCGAGTGGAGGCTCGTTTTCTTTTCCGCTTTCTCATTTCAGCGAATTGAGGAAAGTTCCGAGTTGATTTATTGATTCGGGAAATAAGCCAATAAAAATAACGTAACAAAAGAAACCTTCATTTCTCCCCGAGGATTCCCCTTGGGGCTTTGAACATATTATGGATACATCACCTAAAGACCTTCTCGACGCAGGCGTACACTTCGGCCACCAGCTCCGCCGCTGGAATCCAAAGTCCAAGCCATACGTTTTCGACAACCGCAACGGCATCTCCATCATCGATTTGGAGCAGACTCACGCGCTCCTTGAAAAAGCCTATGCTTTCATTGAAGAGACTGTTGCTTCTGGTAAGGAAGTTCTCTTCATCGGCACTAAGAAGCAAGCGCAGGAAATTATGCGTGAAGCAGCAACTGCTTGCCAAATGCCATTCTGCGTAAACCGCTGGATGGGTGGAGGTCTGACAAATTTCACAACGATCAAGACATCGCTCGCGAAATACCGCAAATTCCTGAAAATGGATCAAAACGGCGATCTCGAGAAGCTTCCAGGTAAGGAAGAGGCAGCGATCCGCCGCCAAATGAGCCGCATGAATCGTAACTTC
>DOCS01000144.1 GCA_003503355.1 Opitutia bacterium | reverse complement strand
AACTTTCGCGAATCATCGCCCAAGGGTCATCGACTTCCACAGGATCCACCTGCGGCGCTTTATAGTTGGGCAGCTGAACAGAATAAAAAGGAAACTCGAGACTCCATGCCTCGCGCCAGCTGCGTACCAAGCGAGCCAACTGTAGGCGATAATGCGCTGCTTGCGCTAAGACCTCGGCGTTACTTTCGCCCTGATACCAGATGGCTCCCTTCAGCGCAAAGGGCGCCAGAGGATGAATCATGCCATTGTACAGGTTGCCGGGATAGTTCTGATTCAAGCGCGGATCAGTCGCGAGCGATGGCTGGCGCGGCGCACGCTTCTTCTTTTTTTGCTGAGCCTTGGCCCGCTCCATTTTCTTTTGCCACTGCTGCATTTTCCGGGCAAATTCCGCCTGCGCTTTTTCGGGGGAATAGGCTTCGGCGTCTTCGTCCAGAGCGGCTCTACGCGCGAGCGCAAAGGTATCATCCGCCTGCGCCGCCCAAGGAGTCCACGCCTCCACCGGTGTACCGCCCCAGTAGGAACCAATCAATCCAATCGGCACATCCAGGTTTTTATGCAGTTCACGCACGGTAAAATATCCGACCGCCGAAAACACTTTGACGCTTTGCGGAGAGCACACCACCCACTCGCCGCCACAGTCCTCCACTTGCTCGGCGACCGGGTTGCGCGCCACGGTAAACGTACGAATCTGCGGATATTCGGCATCGGCAATAGTGTGCGCCGAGTTGTTCGCCGACCGGACCGGAACCTGCATGTTCGACTGCCCCGAACACAACCACACGTCTCCCGATAACACATTACTCAGCTCGATGTGGTTGTGACCTTTAAAGCTGATCGTATGCGGACCACCCGCCGCGGGTGTTTGCAGTTGAACGCTCCACTTCCCGTCCTTGTCTGCGGTCGTCGTTGCTGACTGTCCCCAGCTACCAGTCACTGTCACCGGCTCTCCGGCATCCGCCCAGCCCCAAATCGGAGCCTGAGTGTCACGCTGAATCACCATGTGATCGACAAACAATTGAGCGGGCTTCACATCCGCCTGAACGGCCGTGATGGATGCCAGGCTGATCAAGCCTGCCAGCGTTGATTTACTAAAGGTCATTCTACATTGCTGGGATAATTTCATATTCTGTGCTCTATTTAAAATTGCGACCGTTTAGCCTCTGTTTGGATCAGCGCAACCGCGGACTGCGGCCGCCGACGTTGTATTTTTCCAGCGGCAAGTTGGCCTATTTAAACATTTCCGCTGACGCCTTAGTCGGCAAGCCCTTTTGGTAGATTAGGACAATCAGCCAAACCAATCGCTGCTGCACCACACCGAGCAAACTGTTGTCGATCAGCCAAGGGCTGGCGCATACGGATACAGTTTTTCACATTCATCAAACTGAATGATTCACTTCGCACAGTTGCCTAAATCCCCCACTGCCTTATCGATCTTTTTTAGAAGCTTGAACTGAGTAGCGGCAATCTGGGATCCCGCACGCGGTACGGCCCACGTATACATGCCGCCTGCGGACACGACTCGGGTCGTCCACTCGTCGCTTGATCGCGAGGAAAGGCGCACTTCCCAAGGGTCCAGCGATTCTGCAAGCCCATGAAAACATGCCCCAGGGCACTGATGTTCGGGTCCCCCACCGGCTCACCACTACAGTTCAACCAGGGGCTGCCTTCAATCGCCGTAATCATCGGCAAATTGATCGGATCCCAAAATTTATGCCTGGATCGAGGCTCAGGATGTCCTCCAAAATAATCGCATTGCGCGGACGATCGAAACGGAGGCCCCGCCATCCGATTAAACGCAATGATCGCGTTCGGATTCGCTGAGAGTACGATGTCCCGCCAAGTCTGACGCTGTTCGGGGGTTCTTAAACCACCGGAACCATCAAACCACCAGCCATCAATTTTGGTGCCGTATCGCTCAACATAATGCCTGAGGATCAACTCTCCCACAGCTTCGTAATGGGCCATGCCGAGCGATTCGATATATTCGAACCAAGCATCCTGAAGGCTATCCTGAGCTAAGTCGGTATGAAAGCCCTCACAGGCGAAATAAACGAACGTCTTTTTACCGGTCGCCTTGACCGCTTCGAGCGCCTCACCAATCAGGTCCCGCCGCGGAAACGAGCCACGGTCTGTATGATTCTTATTACTAAAATACGACCTAGTATTGAGGATTTTTTCAAGCTGTGGATGCGGCCCCGTAAAATAGCAAGGCCCCGCAGGTTGAGTAATATTGAGGATCACATGATTCGCCGTTTTTAACTCGGATAATTGTTTGGCCAATGCATGCACATCAAATTGCTCGACTGCCTTGATACCGTTTTTTTCGGACGGCAACGGCAATCGGACGCCCCAAGTGCCGGAGTAAGGCAACGCCTGTGGGGACGGATTGTAAGCCCGGGCTTTTTCAGCCGCTTGGCGTTTCTCAGAGAGCCGCAGCAGTCGCCGACCTTCCGACTCATCCAGTTTTTCAACCCCCAACAGCATCACCACTCCTGCATTTCTGAGATCGCCGGTTGACTCAGTTTTAATTCTTAGCGCCACTTTAGCAGCGGTATCGTCAAACCCGTCCAAACTCACACCCTTCGCCGTGTTACGGCCTAATCGGGGTAATTCAAGCTTACCTCCCTCAAAGGAGTATAAGGTGTAACACATTACATTTTTTCGAGCCTTATGCCGGTAACTCTTGATCATCCCCTTCAGTTCGACTTCGACTTCGACGCCACGACGCAGCTTAGGCCAGATCACTTCAGCAGTCTGCTGGCTCGTTGAAGTTTGCTGGTCGGCTGGCCGAGAGCCCGAGGCTTTCAATGGAGGCGATGCGTTGACAAACTGTAACTCGCTGCGGGGCACAACAAACTCAAAAGAATCGCAACGCACCTTCCAGCCCCCTCCAGTTTCTTGAAGCACTTGAACCCGAGTGCCAGCCGGCAATTCTATCGAGCCTGAACCAGCGCCTGTGCCGAGCATGACCTCTTGCCCCGAGCGGAGGTCTGCCTCGGCAGNNTCATTGATCCTAATGCACTTGCGGATAATCCGACGACACAAAACCGCAAGTGCTCCATAGTTCGTGAAGCTCTTAAATCGCGTGCACATACGTCTGTTATGATCTCAACTTGATCACATAAACATAATAGGCGCCGTTTTTCGTGCCGTCGGCGAACTCGAGGTACGCACACAGTTCGGTGTTGCCCTCCAGTAACTCGACCTCGAAGACAACTGCTTGCGCGCTACTGGCAACCGGTTTGCGGATCAAATCCTCCCCCGTGAGCTTCAATGCCACGGCCTCAATCTCAAGCGTTTTGCCGGGGATATCCATCAAATGATGACCGACATATTCGAGCTCGGGATCGTGTGCCGGCGCTAAGCCCGCGCACATTGCAATCGCACCGGCCTCACGCGGCCAGCGCCGCACTTCAACCCGATAAGTTCCCGCGTCGACCACCTGCAGCGGCCATTTGCCGGAAGCCCCACGCCCTTCGCGGATCTGCCGTTGCCAGCCGCTGGTCAATTTCAACTCGGCGTGACGCGACACGTGCGGCCGTCCGAGCGGTTGGTCGTGACCGAGGCTATCCCAATAGGCTTCATATTGAGCGATTAACTCGGCGACGATCGCCGGATGGCGCGCCGCCACGTCGC
>DOCS01000141.1 GCA_003503355.1 Opitutia bacterium | reverse complement strand
GCGAAGTAACTTGATAATATAAACCTTTATATATGGTGAAGTCAGTTAAACACATCTCACATGCGTTCTGGGAGTCGGAAGATTCCGGTTTGGTTCTCCTATCTACGGATTGGACAGACAACAAAGTAATGCCGCCTCTTTCATTGGGGCCGAGAGACCTGCATTTGAGGTCCTTGGAACGCCTAAGCGCGGACGAGTGTGGCCGCTACTGTCGCTATTTTCGTCGCAAACACAGTTGGATTTTCACACTGCAGTCCAAGCGTTACCCGCAGTTAATGGACCGAAAGGTGCGCGTGTATTTGGGTGCAGAGTTTAACGAGTGGAGTGAAGCTATCGGCAAGCCGGAATGGGAACTTGTTCCTTTGACTGACGAGCCTGGGGCGACTTTTGAGGTCAGTGTGCCGTTGAAGCACATTCCAGCCGGCGAAGTTTTCAAGTTTAAGTTCGTTACGCAGGATGGAGATTGGCTGGATGTGCCAGATAGTGCTCCGAATGTGGTGTGCTGCGCCGATGGTGTCGCCAATTTTGAATTCAATCCCGCACAAACGGGAAAGCATATTTTTCGTTTCCACACGCCAGTAGATTACGTTCCTGTTGGTAATGAAAAGATTGTTTGGCGTGATGCGTTGCACGAAGAGGTGCTTGAGTTGCCACACACTCAGTTTTTGACCAAAGCATCGACTGATCTCCCCCTCGGTGCGATTGTCGAAGAGACGCGCACGACTTTCCGTCTGTTCGCTCCGCGCGCGACGGGTGTGCAGCTTTCGTACGGTCGACAGGCAGATGAATCCGATGCAGCTTTAGTCGCCATGTCTTGCGTGGATGGTGTTACTTGGGAAGGGGTGCTCGAGGAAAACTTGGTCGGTTGTTTCTATACTTTTCGAGTCGAGGGGGAAAGCCATCAGGGAACCTCCCACTTCGATGGCGCATTTTCTGTGTTGGATCCTTATGCGAAGGCTTGTCTCGGGCACCGTGGGCCGGCGATCGTAGTGGATCCAAAACGTTTACAAAAGGTCAAGGAGCAGTACACACCTCCGGCGTGGCAGGATCTGGTAATCCTTGAAGGGCATGTGCGCGATCTCGCAGCGCATGCGCCAATCCAGTTGACTGCGCAGGAGCGTAAGGGGTATTCAGGGCTGCGTAAATGGCTTAAGACGAAAGGCTCCTATCTTCAGGAGATCGGCGTCAATGCCATCGAGCTTCAGCCGATTCAGGAGTTTGATAATCGTCATCCCGACGACTACCATTGGGGCTATATGACGGTGAACTTCTTTTCTCCGGAAAGCAGTTACGCATTGGAGCCGGAGAAGGCGTCTCAGGTCGAGGAGTTCCGCGGCTTGGTGCAGGATTTTCATGATCAGGATATGGCGGTGATCATTGATGTGGTGTACAATCACGTCGGTGAGCCCAATCACCTTCTGTTCGTCGATAAGTTCTATTATTTTCACGTCGACGAGGCGAATGATCTGCTCAACTGGAGTGGTTGCGGCAATGACCTCCGCTGCGATACTCCGATGACGCGTCGGTTGATTATTGAGAGCTTAACGCATCTGATTGAAACCTATGATGTGGATGGCTTCCGCTTTGACTTGGCGGAGCTTATCGGGATCGAGGTTTTGCGCGAGATTGAGATCGAGCTGAAAAAGGTGAAACCGTCCCTTATTTTGATTGCCGAGCCTTGGAGTTTTCGTGGGCATATTCAGGACGAGTTGAAGGAGACCGGTTTTGCCTCTTGGAATGATGGCTTCCGCGAATCGATTGCGGATTATATCTGTGGAAAGGGGAATCAGGACATGATTCAGTATTTCTTGGCTGGATCGCCTTCAAGTAGTCGATTTGCCGCGCAGACGATTAACTATACGGAGTCACATGATGACCATTGCTGGATGGATCGTATCACTGAGCGTGCTGAGCAGGATGGTTCCGACCCAACGCTGTTGGACCGCAGGCGCACGCACTTAATGGCCTCCGTGCTCTTTGCGTCACTCGGGGTGCCGATGCTGGCCGAGGGGCAGGACTTCATGCGCTCGAAGCTTGGGATTTCGAACACCTATCAGCGCGGCGACGTCAATGCCATCGATTACAATCGTCGCTTGGTATACTCTGGTACGCATAGCTACTTCCGAAATTGGATTGCGTTTCGTCGTTCAGAGCAGGGACGTGCATTCCGCTACGAAGGCGCGCTGCAGGAAGGCTATCTGAAATTCTTTGTGGCAGAGGGATCCAGTGCGATCGTTGCCATTTTCAATGCCGACCGCAGCATCGATGCTCCGCAGTTGATTTTCGCAGTCAATCCGCATATGGAGTATGCTAACATCACCTGTGATGTGGAGTGCTTCAGTGGTGCGGTGCAAATCGCTGACCATGATCGCTTCAAGGTCAAAGGTCTGCAGTCCGCGCTTATACCTGTGGCAAGCAAGATCATTCATCTACCGCCCTTGGGCTGTGGGCTCTGGGTTGTCGAATCGTAGGTTGGTTCTGAGGGCTTCATAGTGCGTATTCAAGTGGCTTCACTTGCTCCGCGATGTTGTCACTGATACGCTTTAACTGGCCGCCGCTAAAGCTTTCCTGAGTGCTACCAACCAATAGTCTGCAGGGAAGCTTCTTGGCTGGGTGATTTTAACTGGGCCTTTATCGCTTCACGGCAATTACCCGCCGAGTCGCAGTAAGTGATGCCACTTGTGGTTGGTTGGTTGGTTGGTTGGTTGGTCGCTCGCTCGCTCTCGCTAGTTGCTTTCTAGGTTGGGCGTATCCAGTTGCCTTCAGGATTTTCAATGCTGAAGGCACACTGTGCGCTGTTGCCTAGTAAATTGGCGTATATGGGCTGACGTGTTCGCTTCGCTTCGTTTACGCCTACTTGTGTGTGTGTAGGTTAGACGACTGCGCCTCGCGATTTTTAATGGCGCCTTTTACGCATTGTCGTATCCGCCTTTGTGAAGAATCAGTGAGCACTCGGTGGCACAATCCGGCAGTCAACAATGGGGCAACACGGCAGATTCGCTTGGTATGAGTTGAATACTCCCAAGCAAGCTTGATTCATTTCTGCGTTTAGGCTGAATCTTTTTATGGCTACCCCGATTGGGGGTATTTCGGTGTAATCTGTTTACGTTATCTTGCTGTTTTGGATGCAGTTGACATGCTTACATTTGGACTTGGTAGTCAGCTACTCGGCTGCCGTTTGTCGCCTAATGTGCTAGCTGATAGCTTTTGGATGCCTTGTGGGTCAATACGACCCATTGATCCCAAGTTACTTTCAGCGAAGCGCGCTGCACTTTTATTTCTTTTTGAATGTCCTTCTGTTGCGACTCACTTGCCTGCTTGAGTTCGCGTCCCTTAAGCAAGATCGCGGCGGCTTGTTGTTCGAAGGTGGTAGAAAGTTCTTCCAGTTTGACCTTCAGTTCTCCGGCCAGCTCATCCACCTCTTTGCTTAGGTGCTCTAGCAGCAACTTTTTGTCTTTCAGGATGAGCGCTTTCTGTAGTGCGATTTCGTTGATCACGCGGAGTTTTTCGGTCATGCCGAGCTTGGAGCAGATCCAGATGGTCCATTTGGACGGGTCGAAGTGATACCAGCGGATGCCGTTACGATAGTCGGCTGCGAACGCGTGGTGGTAGTTGTGGTAGCCTTCGCCGAAGGTGAGCAGGGCGAGGATTGCGTTGTCCACCGCACTGAGTTCACGGGCATAGGTCTTTGAGCCGATGGTGTGGCACAACGAGTTAATGAACCACGTGCTGTGGTGAATCATTGCCAATCGGAGCAGGACGCCGAAGTAGAAGGAGGCCAGAGGGCCTACCATGAGCCAACCGATGAAGAATATTGTCAGGTTAACAAGAAGCACCAGCGCGAGATAGTGGCGATCTTGGAAGACAACACGCGGGTTCTTGAGCAGATCGGGAACAAGGGATTTGTTGTAGTCACGCTCATAGTCAAAGAGCCACAACACGTGTGCATACCAGAAACCTTTTTTGATCGAGTAGGGGTCCTTGTCGGTATCGACGTGGTTGTGATGGATTCGGTGGTCATGGGACCACTTCAATGCCGACATTTCAAGGGACAGTGTCGACCCCAGCAAGATGCACCATTCGAAAAAGCGGTTCGCTGAGTAGGCTTTGTGGGCGTAGAGACGGTGGTAGCCTACGGTGATGGACATGCCGCCGATAATATAAGTGACTAGGAATAGCCAGAATGCGCCCCATGAGGCGACGTCTATGGCAACCGGTATCATCGCTATCACCATAATGTGGTAGAAGACGATGAAGGCGAAGATGTCCCAATTTTTTATTTTCATAGTAAAGGTTTAATTGTTCAGACAAGCATCAGTACAATCTAGGTGATGCAATCGTCGTGATTTTTTTGTAAGTGGCTAGTTAGCAGTTTCCTCGGTGATTTCGCTCCGCCGAGGCGACGTTTTATGCGGTGGGTCTTACGTCTCGCGGGTTAGAGTGTCAAAGAATATTTTGTCAAGATTGTAGCTATTTGGCAACCCTTTGAACGGCGGTGAAGCAATGAAGTTGGTTTTAGCTTAGCTTATTTGTGAATTTTCTAGTATCAGCTTGCTGTGGTGCTGTGATCGACGATTCTGATGTTGAAGAATGAATAATACTTGCCAAGCCAGTTTGCCTGACTACAAGTGCCTCCTTTCGGAATTTCATCTCAAACTGAAAACAAAACAGAATACAATTATGGCTACAAAAATCGGAATTAATGGATTCGGCCGCATCGGTCGCTTGGTCTTTCGCTCTCTCGTTGAAAAGGGGCTTCTTGGCAGCGAGATCGAAGTGGTTGCAATCAACGACCTCGTTCCAGCAGAAAACCTGGCTTACTTGCTAAAGTATGACACAACACAGGGCCGTTTCAAAGGTACTGTAGAAACCAAAGGTGATTCTTTGGTTGTGAACGGCCACGAAATCAAGACACTCGCAGTTCGCGAAGGTCCTGCAGCCCTTCCTTGGAAGGAGCTTGGCGTTGACATCGTTATCGAGTCGACTGGTCTCTTCGTTCAAGACGAAAAGGCAGCAGGTCACCTCGAAGCAGGCGCGAAAAAAGTTATTATCTCGGCTCCTGGTAAGGGTGACGGCGTAAAGACTGTTGTTATCGGCGTCAATGACGACGAGATCACAGCTGAGCACGACCTCATCTCCAATGCATCTTGCACAACAAACTGCTTGGCTCCGATGACTAAGGTCATCCTTGAGAACTTCGGCATCGTCGAAGGCCTGATGACAACTGTGCACTCTTACACAGCGACTCAGAAGACAGTTGATGGTCCTTCTCCTAAGGACATGAAGGGCGGCCGCACAGCAGCTCTGAACATCATCCCTTCCACCACTGGTGCTGCGAAGGCTGTTGGCCTCGTGCTTCCTGCTGTTCAAGGCAAGCTTTCTGGTATGGCTTTCCGCGTTCCAACTCCAACTGTTTCTGCTGTCGACCTGACAGTAAAGACAGAGAAGAGCACATCCTACGAAGAAATCTGCCAGAAGATGAAAGAAGCTTCCGAAGGTTCGCTCAAGGGTATCCTGGGCTACACTGAAGACGAAGTTTGCTCTTCTGACTTCATCCACGACGAGCTGAGCTCGATCTTCGATGCAGGCAGCGGCATGGGACTTAACGATAAGTTCTTCAAGCTCGTTTCCTGGTATGACAACGAATGGGGTTACTCCAACCGCGTTGTTGAGCTGGTTCAGAAGGTTTCCAAGTTCCTCTAAGAATTTGCTAATCACTTGCTGATTTTCTGGCCGCCGCAACAGGTTTTCCATTAGGAATACTCTGCTTGCGGCGGCCTTTCTTTTTTCCGCCCGTGCTGAAGCGCGACTTCGGATCTTAAGCCCGGTGAAGTTCTCTTTGCTTAACGAACTCGGGGCTCCACATACTATTTTCAACTGATAACGTACCACTATGTCTCGTACCAAATCCATCAAAGACGTCGACCTTTCCGGTAAGCGCGTATTCGTCCGCTGTGACTTCAATGTGCCGCTTACAGACGGTCAAATCTCTGACGATTCTCGAATCGTTGCCGCACTTCCAACGATCAAGCATCTCGTCGCCCAAGGCGCGAAGGTGATTCTTTCCAGCCACTTGGGCCGCCCCAAAGGTGAGCCGAATGCGGCATTCAGCCTCGCGCCGGTGGCCGAAGCTCTGGCTGCTCAACTGGGCCAACCTGTCACTTTTATCGAAGATTGTATTGGCGAAGAGGTCGAAGCTGAAGTCGCCAAGCTTGCAGAAGGCGAAGTCGCTCTGCTCGAAAATGTCCGCTTCTACAAGGGCGAGACAGACAACGATCCCGAATTCGCGGCCTCCCTTGCCAAACTGGCAGATGCGTTCGTCAACGATGCCTTCGGCACTGCGCACCGTGCGCATGCTTCGACTGCAGGTGTCGCAAAGCATCTTTCACCTTGCGTGTGCGGCCTCCTGATTGAGAAGGAGCTTGCCTACCTCGGTGACAAGACCAACACCCCTGAGCGTCCTCTAACGGTGATCCTCGGCGGTGCCAAGGTTTCCGACAAGATCAAGGTCATCGATGCACTGCTTGAAAAAGCCGATACTATCATTATTGGTGGCGCAATGGCTTACACCTTTAAGTTGGCCAAGGGCGAAACGGTCGGCGATTCTTTGAGTGAGCCAGATTTCATTGAGACAGCCAAAGCTGCTTTCAAGAAGGCAGAGGAGAAGGGGGTCAAATTCCTTATTCCCGTTGATACATTGACCGTCAAGGATCTCGACTTCGGTGCTGGCACCGTGGGGGATACGAAGGTCTTTGAAGGTAGTATCGGCGAAGGCTGGGAAGGTGTCGACATCGGCCCGAAGAGCATCGAGTTGTTCAGCAATGAAGTGAAGAACGCGAAGACCGTTCTTTGGAATGGCCCCATGGGTATATTTGAAATCGACGCCTGCAACAAGGGTACTTTCGCAGTTGCGAAGACCATCGCAGACTCCGACGCCTGTTCGATCATTGGCGGTGGCGATTCTGTGAAAGCCATCAAGATGGCAGGTTACGGTGATCAAGTTACTTTCATGAGCACCGGCGGCGGCGCGTCGCTCGAATTTCTCGAAGGCAAAGAGCTTCCGGGCGTTTCTGCTCTCGACACAATCTAATTAGTCATCAGCTATAAATCATTCGTCATCTAATATTATGAGTAAATCAGCACGTAAATACCTCATCGCAGGTAACTGGAAAATGAACCTGAACTCAGCCGAAGGTGCTGAGCTCGCTAAAGATGTGGTCAGCCTCGTCGGTGCGCAAACAGACGTATCTGTCTGTGTGTGTCCGACGTTCACGACTCTTGAAGCCGTCTCCAATGTGGTGAACGACTCCAACGTGTCGCTGGGTGCACAAAACATGCACTCCGAAGCTTCCGGAGCGTACACCGGTGAGATCTCCGCGGAAATGCTGCGCCATCTCTTCTGCAAGTTCGTCATCCTCGGTCACTCCGAACGCCGCGAGTATTTCGGTGAAACCGACGCACTCGTCAACAAGAAGACCTTGGCAGCACTTGCGGCCAACTTGAAGCCGATCGTTTGCATTGGTGAAACACTGGAAGAACGTGAAGCTGGTAAGGTGAACGAAGTGATCAAGACACAGCTGGAAGGTGCCTTGGTTGGTCTGACTGCAGACGCTGCAGACGCATTGGTCATCGCATACGAGCCGGTTTGGGCAATTGGTACTGGCAAGACTGCCACTCCTGAAATGGCTGAAGAGGTACACGCGGAAATCCGCAGCCTTCTCTCTGGTCTGATCGGCGCTGAAGCCGCTGACAAGGTGCGCATCCTCTACGGTGGTTCGATGAAGCCGGAAAATGCAGACGAGTTGCTCGCTCAGCCAAATATCGACGGTGGTCTCATCGGCGGTGCGGCTCTGAAGGCAAACTCTTTTGCTGCGCTGGTCGAAAGTGCACAGAAGCTCTCCAAGTAGTCGTATTTAGAATACAAACTTTCAAAAAGTCGGAACGGCAACGTTCCGGCTTTTTTTGTGAGTAGCGCTTCACATGTTTCGAGTTGCGATGGAGCTCTTTCGCCGATAAGGCTGTGAGGGTGTCGGTTACTGAACAGTGGATTCGCCACCGTTCATGCTGGAACTCGATTTGACTATGCGTTCACCAAATGTAGATTCTTCAGTTCATAAACACACGGGTAAAACGCGGCTGCTTGAGGCCACACGCTGTTCACTCGCGGGACTCCGCTATGCGCTTAAAGAGGCAGCCTTTCGCTTGGAAGTCATCTTGGGCAGTGTGTTGATCGTCGTTTCATGCTTTCTGCAGATCGACTGTACACCGCAGTTACTACTGATTGGTAGTGTATTCCTGGTTTGGATCGTTGAAGTCTTGAATTCCGCGCTCGAGGCTGTCGTCGATGACATCTCACTCGAAAGGCGTCGACTCGCGAAACAAGCGAAGGACATGGGCAGTGCCGCTGTTTTTATTGCGCTGTTGAACTGCGGGATTTGCTGGGCTATTGTGATCTTTAAGATTGCGTAGCTCGTGTGCAGGTATGGCGCACTGACCACGT
>DOCS01000218.1 GCA_003503355.1 Opitutia bacterium | reverse complement strand
CGACGGCTCCGCATAGCCTTTCTCAGCCAGCGCATGCTGCAGCGGTTCGATTAATGGCATGTCTTTGAATTCTGTGTGACTCATAGTTTGATCAACACCGCACCGTATGAATAAAACCGCCTTTATCGACAAGAAAGCGCCGCTAGCTGAAATTGGTTGGTGCGCCGTGACGACCAGACAGCTCGCGTAGCGAACCAGAGCTTGTAACGGATTTCAGTCAAGGCTTGCCAAGCAGATTTGAACCGCTTCTCTATCTCAATTTTAGGAGAAGTGGCAGAGTGGCCGAATGTGACTGACTCGAAATCAGTTGTGCTAGAAATGGCACCGGGGGTTCGAATCCCTCCTTCTCCGCCATTTGACGCAGTCAAAGCAATCACTCACCCAGTGAGTCAGGGATGAGAACGAAGTTCGACGGAGCGCAGCGAAGATGGGACGCCACAGGCGGTCTCGAAGAGATTTTGCGCAGCAACACCAATCCCTCCTTCTCCGCCATTTAAGGCAAAGCCGTAAAATTACGGTAAGAAGGATGAGATGAGAACCATCGGGTTCGACGGATCGCAGCGAAGATGGGACGCCACAGGCAGTCTCGAACAGAGGTTGCGCAGCAAAACCAACCCCTCCTTTTCCGCCATTTGACGCAGTCAAAGTAAACACTCGTGTCGCGGGTCAGTGATGAAAGCCTCCATTCGGCAGCAGCGAATTTAACTAACGTTAATTTAATTAAATAAATTAACTATTGTTGACATCAATATTTTTTGTCAGCAAAGTCTCTATTCGATGTCCGCATCCGCATTACTGAAAGTTGAGGTAGCTCCACCAGAAACCTGGGTCGAGCGTTATAGTGATTATTTATATGGCTATGCGATGTCTCGGTTGCATGACCCAGAACTGGCCGCCGACTGCGTGCAAGAAACTTTCATGGCCGGAATCAAAGCCCTCGATCGATTTGACGGCAGCCGCGACATCAAGTTCTGGTTGCGTGGAATCATGAGTCATAAAATCGTCGATGAGATCCGGAAATTGGTCAAAGAAAAGAAGGTCGACACCGAAGACGAAACCCTACTCGAAAGTTTCTGGTATCAATATAGTGTTTCTACCACGGCTAACACCTCCTCTTGGTAATTCAACCCGCGTAAAAACTGCGATAACCATGAATTTTGGGAGATTTTTGACGAGTGTATTCAGCAAGTAAAGAACCCAGCCCATGACGTCTTTATTTTACGCGTCTTAGAGGATAAAAGCGCAGACGAGGTTTGCCGTATTATGGATATTTCTCCGAGCTACTTATGGGTGCTGCTGCATCGGGCGCGCTTACAACTAAAAGTGTCACTCGAAGCTAAGTGGACAGGCAAAGACGCCAAGTAACTCCCCTCGTCACCCCTTTCACAGTATGACCTTGTAAAACGCTGCGCTTTTGTGAGAAATTCAATCGTTAATTCATCGACTCACCTAAAGTGAGCCATCATCCGGCACAAGCGCCACCAATAATCTTAACTGTAGCTCAACGCGTTTTTAGCGGATCAAAGTAACCGCTGCTGCGCACGGACTCAAACTCCAGCAATATGATCTGCGGCACGAAGTCCTAGCGCCTCAATCGTCAACGAAGGCGACTCTCCCCCGCCAGAGCTAGGAAAGATACTGGCGTCCATAATATGTAGATTCTGCCAGCGATGACTGCGACCGAAGCTGTCCACCACCGAGTCGTCCGCGGCAGTCCCCATTCTACACGTGCCAAAGACATGCGTGCTACTGAAGAAATCGTAGCTGCCATATTCCTCAACTACATCGCCGGCGCCAGTCGCCTGCAAAATAGCACGTGCAGTCGTCCTCATAAAGGTCAGTCGCTCCAAATCCATCGGCTCTAGCTGACTATGTATCAGCGCTAGAGCCACACCGTTCGAGTCGACTTGATTCGGATCTAAATCAACGAAAGTGCCCGTATTTGGCAGTGACTCGCCAATCGCACCGACTGTCAAAATACGCCCAAACGCCTCACGCATCGCAGCCTGGTGCGAACGTCCCCATCCACCAACAATCCGCTGCGCATACGCTACGGGGCCATTCAACCCAGCCTCAGCGACTCCGGTGGAAAAGCGACAGCCGCCCACGACACCCGCAATCGCATCCGGCGCATTGTAATCCCAACTGATACTATCCGCAGGCAAGCCACGAAAGCTACCAACGTTCTCTCCGTGCAGCGCAGAACTGGACCATGCCAACGTCTCCATGAAATTACGCCCGACCTGCCCCGATTCATTCGCCAAGCCATCTGGCGCGTACTGATTCGCCGAGGCCAAGAGTAAGCGGGGGGTCTCGACTGCACCACAGGCGACAATCAACTTCGGGGTCACAATAAATTCATCGTGTCCCTCGGCATTTACAAGATGGACGCCAGTCACCCGATCATCCGCTCCCACTTCGAGACGCGTGACCACAACACCCGATCGAATCGTGCAGTAGCCACTCGCAACTGCCTTGCGTAAAAAGGTCACATCGACACTGCCTTTGTCGGTGCGCGGACAGCCTCGATTACAATTCGCGCAATAATTACAATTCGGCCGATGATCATAAGGCTCCGACAGCGCAGCGCGGGCATTCGGCCCCCACTTCATCCCCAACGTCGACGCAGCACTGGCAATCTGTTGACTCGCATAACCTAGCTCATGCGGCGGCAACGGATACGGCTCACTCCGCCAACGCGCACCAGAGTCAGCAGGCCCAGCCACACCAACAATGCGCTCCGCCTCACAATAAAAAGGCTCCAGCATATCGTAAGTCAGCGGCCAGTCTGCGGCTACGCCGAACCGCGAGCGCATCTGCATCGATTCGGGGTGCAGCCGATGCGACTCCCCAGTAAAAGCGAGAGTCGAGCCCCCAACGCCACGCACATGATGATATTTAAACGGCAGGCGGCGCGACTGCTTGTTCAAACGCCCTTCCACTGAATTCCATGAGCACAAATCGCTCAGCGCAGGGTCTAGCGCTTGTAACTCGGCAAAAGTCTGACGTCCCTCCGAACTTGGCTTATGTGGAAACTGCTGCTGCTCCCAGCCTTCGGTGTGCAACTTGTAATCCTTCGACGGATCAAACGACGGGCCAGCCTCTAAGACCAAGACGCGCCATTTTCGACGACCCAGGGCATACGCCATCGTGCCGCCGCCCGCCCCGGAACCAATGATGACCACATCATATTCGTCCGCACTCATTTTGGAGCCTCCATGTAATCAACAAAACCAAGCGGCTGTGGCGTATGGGGAAAGCCCACCGCAGACCAGCTCCCTGCCTGCCCATAGTAGAAAGACCTAGCATCTTTCAACGTATGATAAAAGAACAGGCGAGGCATCTTGCGAATCCCCATCGCCTCGGCCTCGGCCACCACCGCCTCACGCGCCTCTAGACTCAAAGCCGTAAACGACTCAGCGCCGCATGCCACGGCTTGAGCATTCGCCCAACGCACCCCTGCACTGAGTAACTCTTGGTACGGCGCAATCGCAGCCGCCTTTTCCAAAATCTGTGCTTGCACGCCGAGCGCGCTGCCTGAGGGACTCCGCTCATCCGCAGGAAATAACGTGTCGACCCAGGCGCCAAGACCGAGTTCCGTGCCATCTCTGGGTTCGTTCTTCGCCGCCAGTAATCGACCACACTTGAGCCACAAACCAATCAAGCTTGTGACCAAAATAAAACGGCGCCGCGACACATACATAACAGCTAATATGCCAAATCTACGACGCCTGACGAGTCTCAATCAAGATTCGCTTTCAACTTCCCCGTTCTGAGTTGCGAATGATCTAACTCATGTTTTGATTCTTTGCTCAGTACTGTTATCTCATTATGCTAGCTAGCCTAAATCTACGTCAGTTTTTTAAATTAACCTCTCCGCATTGGTCCAGTGTTTTCTTTTGGTCATGTCGCGTTCGGCTCAGAACAACTTTTCATAAAAATGCCCACCTACGTTTATCAAGAAATCCTTCCCGACGGCAGCGACGGCGAAGCCTTTGAATACATTCAAAGCATGTCCGAAGAGGCGATCAAGCTACACCCGAAGACCGGCAACCCGGTGCGCAAAGTCTTCCACGCGCCCAATGTCTCAAGTAAATACACCGAAGGCAGCACCAAGAATAAATTGAGCGACGAGAATGTTGAGAAGCACGGTTTCACTCGCTAC
>DOCS01000097.1 GCA_003503355.1 Opitutia bacterium | reverse complement strand
ATGGCTGCTCGGGCTGGGATCGAACCAGCGACCAAGTGATTAACAGTCACCTGCTCTACCGCTGAGCTACCGAGCAAAAAATTCTTTTTAATCAACACGCTTGTGGGCGTTTCAATCAAATTGAAGTCGGCATCAAGTTGTCAGTTTGAGCGGTTGTCAATGCTTAGTGTTTTAAAAATGGATCTTTTTTTGCGTCAATTCTCGTACTCGCTTGGAAGTTGTTAAATATGAATGTATTGTGGGATGTGTGTTTGATTGGCACTGTGGCGTGTTTGGAGGGTTTTCGAATGTCGAGTACTGGAAGTAACCCGTTTTCGTGCTTGTTTCGTGGGGTGAAGCTGTTTTCATCCCGCATTTTCCCATGAAGCGAACACATAACTGCTCCCAACTCCGTAAATCTGACTCTGGTTCCACTGTAACGCTTAGCGGCTGGGTGGATTCTGTCCGTGACCACGGCGGTATTCTTTTTGTCGACCTCCGCGACCGCGAGGGTTTGACCCAAATCGTTCTCGATCCTGCCAATAAGAGCCTGGAAGCTCAGTTCGGCTCGATTAAGCCGGAGTCAGTGATCTCGATCTGCGGCAAAGTGGATGAGCGCTTTGGCGGCACTTCGAATGCGAAACTCGCGACGGGCGAAATTGAAGTACACGCTACGGATCTTGAAATCCTGAATGTGTCAAAGACTCCGCCGTTCCCGATGGATGATTCGGCGGACAAGGTGAGCGAAGATCTGCGCATGACGTATCGCTACTTGGATCTGCGCCGCGCGACCAATACCAAGATGTTGAAGACGCGGCACGCGACCAGTCGTGCGATTCGCAATTACCTCGATGATCAATCCTTCATCGAGGTGGAAACGCCGATGTTGTTCAAGAGTACGCCGGAAGGCGCGCGTGAGTTCCTAGTGCCAAGCCGCATGAACCCTGGGGCTTTTTATGCGTTGCCGCAGTCGCCACAGCAGTACAAGCAGATGTTAATGGTTGCGGGCGTGGAGCGCTACTACCAGTTGGCGCGTTGCTTCCGTGACGAAGATTTGCGCGCCGACCGTCAGCCTGAGTTCACTCAGGTGGACATCGAGTTGTCTTTCATCGATCGCGAGGATATGTATTCGCTGATCGAAGGTCTGATGACCCGCGTCTGGAAAGATGTGATCGGCGTGGATATTCAGGCACCGTTCCTGCGCATGAGCTATTTCGATGCGATGAATCGTTTCGGAGTGGATAAGCCAGATATGCGTTTCGCAATGGAGCTGCAGGATTGCGGTGAAATTTTCCAAAAATCTGGATTCAAGGTATTCGCCAGCACGGTGAAGTCGGGTGGTGCAGTAAAGGCAGTCAACATGAAGGGTCTCGCAGACCTGACTCAAGGCGAACTGCGTCATCTCGAAGATACGGCGAAAACGCTCGGCGCCAAGGGGCTTGCGTTTATCAAGTGCGAAGGCGGCGAATGGAAGTCTCCGATCGTCAAGTTCTTCTCCGACGAAGAAAAGGCGGCGTTGACTGAAACGTTGCAGATCGAAGACGGCGACATCGTGTTCTTTGCGGCTAGCGAATGGGAGCGTGCGTGCACCATCCTTGGCCGTGTGCGTCTCGATGCGGCTCAGTTGCTGGTGAAGCGCGGCAAGCTGACGATTGACCCGAACGATTATAAATTCCTTTGGGTGATTGAATTCCCGCTGATGATTTTTGATGAGGACGAAGGTCGCTACGTTTCGTCGCACCACCCATTCACGTCGCCGGTTGCGGAGGACGTGCCACTGCTGGACTCGGATCCGAAAGCGGTGCGTGGTCAGCACTACGACTTGGTGTTGAATGGTGTTGAGCTCGGCGGCGGTAGTATTCGTATTCACCAGCCAGAGCTGCAGAAGAAGGTCTTTGAGGACGTGCTGAAGATCCCTGCAGATGTGGTCGAGAGCCGTTTTGGCTATATGCTGAAGGCCTTCGAATATGGCGCGCCTCCGCATGGTGGGATCGCATTTGGCTTGGATCGCATGGTCACCATTTTGACGCAGCGCACCAGCATCCGCGATGTGATTGCCTTCCCAAAAAATCAAAAGGGGCAGGAAATGATGACCTCGAGCCCAGGCATCGCGACCGAAACACAGCTGCGTGATCTTCACGTTAAGGCGGTGTTACCAAAGAAGGACGCGCCTAAGGCATAACTGCTTTTTCGATAAAAGTTTACTTTCAACTGGAACCCGGGCGCTGATCCGGGTTTCTTTTTACCCACCCATCTATGTTTTCCAAATTCCTACTTCGTTCGATCTGCTGCCTGTTATCTGTGTTGTCATTACAGGCGCAGATGACGCCGAGTGCGCCTGTAAAGAATTTCCGTCTGCCGCGCTTTGCGGATAATGGCTATACGCAATGGGTTTTGCAGGGCGGCAAGGGGATCTACGACAGTCCCGAGCAGATTCGGATCGAGGAGATGGCACTGCGTATTTATTCCGGCGATGAGCGCATGGTGCTGGAAATGAGGATGGATAGTCCTGAAGCGACGGTGCTGATGAAGGAGAACCGCGCGGTTTCGGATGGCCCGATTGAGATCGTCGGTGCGAATTTCAAGGTTTCCGGAGTCGGTTGGGCGTGGGACGGTGTGACGAAAGAGGTCGAGGTGAAGTTCGACGTGGTGGTTGAGTTTACGCAGGGCATGGCGGAATCGCTCTCGGTTGCCGTCGAGTCAGAGGGTGCCGCTAAAAAGACTGAAATCCACAGCGGCAGCCTAGTTTTGCAGACCACCGAAGAGATGTATCGCTTTGAATTTACAAAATCGGTGCACGTGGTCTCAGGTGATATGGATTTGAAAAGTAATGTGCTGATCGTGATTGCAGATGCTCCCGAAGGGAAGAAGTCTGGCGCGCCGGCAGTCGGGGCCGGCCAAATGGATGCCGTGCGTCAAATTATTGCGCGGGACCAGGTGGTGATTGAGCAGGCGGAACGTGTACTGCGCGCGGGGGAAGCCGAGTTTTTACTGCGCGAGAAACAGGTGAATTTAAGCGGCACGCCGCAGATTGAAGCCTCTGGCGCCTATTTGAGCGGTGCAACCATTGAGAGTCGGGAGGGCGAAGTGATCGTGACTGGGGGCGGCGATGCCGGCCGGGCGCAGATGATCGTGTCGCAAACCGGTGGGCTGGGGATTTTAGGTGGCGCCGCACTGAGTGCCGAGACGATCGTGCTGGCTGATTCGATTACCATGCGTGAACTGGAGACGGAAAATCGCTTTGTATTCGATGGCTCCGTTGAGGTGATGTCCGGCGCGGTGCAGATGCGGTCGCAAACGCTCACGCTGCTGGCGGATAAATCCTCTGAACAAGCAGCTGAATCCGCCGACAGTGAGTCGATTCGGGTCGGTGAAGTGCGTTACGTGATCGCCGAGGGCGGCGTCCGTATCGAGCAGGAAGGGCAAGTGGCGACCAGTGAAAAGGTGGTTTTTTATCCTCACGAAGAGCGAGCCGAGCTCTTTGGGGATCCGCGTGTCACCAATGGCGAGGCGATTGTCGTTGGTGATCTCATGCAGCTCAAACCGGGGCTTGCGATCGTCGAGAGCGCGGGAGGGGGATTGATCAAGGTCATTCTGCCAGTTCTGCCCGACTTGGGCTATGAGGACTTACAGCGCAGTGCTGTGCAGCCGCAAGATGCTACGACGGCTGAGCCTGTTGCTACGGATACTGTCGGGCGTGACACCGTGATTCAGGCGCGCTCCCTGCATATGATCGAAGCGGCCGACCACACGTTGTTTCGCTTTGCGGAGTCGGTTTCAGTGACTGCAACCAACCTCAATTCCAGTTGTGGACGCCTAGAGGTGACCGCGCGAAAAGCGGAAGGCTCCAGTGATGGCCGACTGGAGATCGAGCAAGTCGAAGCCTTTGATGCTGTCGAGATCAAGCAAGCGGGGCGCGTGGCGACTGGCGATAAAGCCACCATCCTGCCGAATGCCGGAAAGGTGGTGCTTGAAGGCGATGCGGTGGTTGTCGATGAGCGCGGTCGTGTCTCTGGTCATCGGATGACACTGCTGCAAGGAGAGCGGCGTGCAATCGTCGAAGGCGGTGGTCCGGACGGCGTGCGTGCCAAGGTGACTTTGCCGGCAATGCAGTCTCCTGACTTGTAAATTTAAAGCAGGATTGGATTGCGGTGCCTCCGCCAAGCAGTTTTGTTCATAGTATATGGATGACTCTGCAGCGCCTTCGAAGATTGAAACTAGGGAATTGGTCCGGGAATATGGAAAACGCCGCGTTGTCAATGGCGTCAATCTCAACGTCAGTGCTGGTGAAATTGTAGGTCTGCTCGGCCCGAATGGGGCAGGTAAGACGACCTCATTTTACATGATCGTCGGCTTGATTGCGGCAACATCAGGCAAGGTATTCCTGGATGGCGAAGATCTGACGGCACAGCCGATGTATCGTCGTGCGCGTCGCGGAATCGGCTATTTGCCACAAGAGGCCTCAATTTTTCGCAAGATGACGGTCGAGCAAAATATCCGTGCGATTGCCGAGACGTTGCCGTTGAGCAAGGCGGAGCGCAACGCTGCGGTCGAGGAGCACTTGAACGAGCTAGGGCTGGAGCGCTTGGCCAAGCAGAAGGCTTACACCTTAAGTGGAGGCGAGCGGCGGCGGTTAGAAATTTCACGTGCATTGGTGACGCGCCCCAAGTTTCTATTGATGGATGAGCCCTTCAGTGGGGTGGATCCGATCAGCGTGAGCGAGGTGCAGAAAATCATCATTCAGCTCAAGGCGCGGGGCATTGGTGTGTTGATCACTGATCATAACGTCCGTGAAACCTTGAGTATCGTGGATCGTGCCTATCTCCTTCACCAAGGGTCGGTGCTTTGTGAGGGCACAAGCGACTATTTGATTAATGACTCAAAAAGCCGGGAGTTCTATCTCGGTGAAGATTTCAATATGTAACCCGCAAGTCTACTCCCCATGCCTGTTAAGCAAAGAAACAACGCTAAGTTCGTCGAGTCAGTCTCGGTTCGTGAATTTTACGAGTCCTTCAAGGAAGCACTTGAATTAGAACTCGTCGCAGGTGAAGCGGGATTGGATAAAACAATCCGCGAGCGCAGCTTAAATCGTCCCGCGTTGGCGATGGTTGGTTTTTTTAACTTTTTTGCGCGCAAACGTATCCAGCTGATGGGGGCGGGAGAGATGGCTTATCTGCGCGAACTCGATGAGGCCAAAGAGGAGGAAGTCCTTGTTGAGATTTTTAAGCGCAAAATCCCTTGTATGATCATTTCAAGGGATCTAAGGCCATCCAAGGTTATGGTTGCACTGGCGAATCAGCATTCGACACCGCTGATCTGTTCGCCACTGAAGTCAAAAACCTTTACCACCGATGCGACGCTGATGCTCGAAGAGGAATTTGCACCGCGTACCCACATTCATGGTACGCTGCTCGATGTACGGGGAATCGGCACCTTGATTTGCGGTGAAAGTGGTGTCGGTAAGAGTGAGTGTGCGCTGGCCTTGATCGAACGCGGCCACAGCCTCGTGGCGGATGATTTGACGCATGTAAAGCGTTTGAGTGATCGTGAGTTGATGGGCTCCTCCTCGGAGCTGAGCCGCGGTTATATGGAATGCCGTGGCCTGGGGATTATTAATGTCGCCGAGTTGTTTGGTGTCCGTTCAGTACGCCGGAAGAAGCGCATTGATGTGATCATTAATTTTATTATCTGGAGTGCGGGTATGAACGAGGACCGCACGGGGTTACAGGAGAACCACATGGAAGTCCTTGGGATGCAGGTCCCGCTGATCGAAATTCCGGTGCGTCCCGGTCGTGACATGGCTCGACTGGTCGAAGTCGCGGCAATGATGCGCGCATTGAAGGAGATGGGGCATGACTCGGCTGCGGAATTCAATGAACGACTGATCGCTCATATGGCGCAGGGTGCGAAATAATTTGTCCTTTTGAAAACAGCCTAGCCAAACATGGCGTTTTATTGATGATACAATATGGGGGCTCGACAAGTTTCGGAAAGGACGCCTTTTCAGGGGGTAATGAAAGTGTCACAATCCTACGATAACAGTCATGGAAATTACCTAAAAGTTATTGGGAACAAATTGTGAATAACTTGTGGAGAAGTTGACCTTGCAAAGCAGTTCAGCGTGCCGCTTTTTGGCGATCATGTTCTTACGGACTTCCCGTCTGAACTGTCTAATTCAGTCTATCACCAAACAAATTATCGACCTAAATTCTTCCCTCGTAATCTTGTAAACTGTTGTTCTTTAATTTATTATAGAATTATTTGCAATTCTTTATCCAAGCGGGCACTCGTCCTTGCGCCACAGTATCTTTTCGTCTTTTATACTCTCTATTCATTCACCCCTACGCTCGCAATAAACACGACGTAGACACTGTGAATAATCTTTTTATTTCTTAACCTTAATGCCTCAAACTACTTCCAACGTGTCCCTCTGGGAAAGTGTTAATCAAGAGCTGAAAAACCTCTTTCCCAATGACCTATACGACATGTGGTTTGAAGGGCTCACTTGCGCAGAAGAGTCGGATAGTAAACTGGTATTAACCGCTCCGAATGAGTTCAATGCGATTTGGATCGAGAACAATTATTTAGACATCATTGCGCAGCAGGCACGAAGCTTTGCTGGCACAGCTGTGGCAGTGAGCATTGAGGTGGCCGAAGAAGCTGAGGTGGCAACTACCACGACAACGGAGGCACCGGCCAACACCACAGCCAATCGTCTCAAGGGGCTGGATAGCCGTGGTGCTCGTTCAGTTGATGCGGTTTCGAATCGAGGTGTTGCAGTACCTCAGGTACGCCGTACCTTTCTAAATCCGCGCAACACCTTCCAGAATTTGGTGGTTGGTTCCAGCAATCAGTTGTCGCACGCGGCCAGTATGGCTGTGGCCAATGCCCCTGGCCGTGCTTATAATCCACTGTTTGTGTATGGAGAGACCGGCTTGGGCAAAACTCACATGATGCATGCGGTCGCACACCAGATGTTGGTAAACAATCCGAATGCACGCATAGCATACGTTTCCACTGAGAAATTCACCAACGAGTTCATTCATGCAATTCGTGAGAACAAGCTCACCAAGTTCCGGAAGTATTACCGCACGGTTGATGCGCTGTTGGTTGACGACATCCACTTCCTTTCTGGCAAGGAAAGCACGCAGGAGGAGTTTTTCCATACTTTCAACGATCTGTTCGAGTCTGGCTGTCAAATCGTTCTAGCCAGTGACCGTCCCGCCAATGAAATTGAGCGCCTTGAAAACCGCTTGATCTCACGCTTTCAGTGGGGCTTGGTGACCGACATCCAAGCACCGGATTTCGAAACCCGTGTAGCTATTTTGCGTAATAAAGCCGCTGCGATGAACATTTCGCTCGATCCCGAGATCATGGATTTCCTGGCTGAGCGTGTTTCCCGCAACGTGCGTCGAATGGAAGGGGCGCTCACACGGATCGCCAGTTACGATTCATTAATCGACCAAAAGTTAAACCTCGAAGCGGTGGAGCGCTTGCTGAGCGACTTGTTGCATGAGGAGACGCTGACAAAGGTCACCGTGGATCAAATTCAGAAAAAGGTCGCTGACTACTATCAGATTCGCTTTAGCGAGATGATCGGACGCCGACGCACCAGTGCGATCGTCTTTCCGCGCCAAGTGGCGATGTATATTTCCCGCACCTTGACCAGTGATCCGCTCAAATCGATTGGCGATGCCTTTGGCGGCCGAGATCATGGCACAGTGATACACGCCTGCAAGCAGGTCGAAAACATGATGGAGCAGGATGGCAGTGTGAAGCGCGGTGTTGATTATTTGATCAAGCAACTCTCGCAGGGCGGAGCTTAATAATTGGTTCGCATTCTACGCGAATCGTGTTTCCTTCACTTTTTCTTGCTGGGCGCTCTTTCATTCGGTCGCGCATCGACGCATTTTTACCTTTTAGATTTTTATATGGACCTCTCCGATTCTCAACAATCTACCGTTTCCACTTGGATTGCCGATGGGAAGTCCCTCGCTGAAGTACAGCGCATGCTGCGCGAGGAGTTCTCGATCTCCATGACCTATATGGATGTGCGGTTCCTAGTCGACGACTTGGACATCGTTTTTGCCGAGCCCGAAGTTTCTGAAGATGCGGACGCCGCATCCGAGGAGCCCGAAGTCGTTGATGCGCAGCCTGCCGGCGTGACGATTGACGTTGATGCGATCCCGCGCCCCGGCGCATTGGTAAATGGTTCAGTGGTCTTTAGTGACGGCGTTAAGCTCGGATGGCAGCTGTCCAGTGCCGGGCAACTCGGGCTGATTCCTGGAGATAATCCGGAATACCGTCCAAGCCCTGAAGATGTACAGGACTTCCAAGCTCAGTTGCAGGCAGTTCTGCAGCAGAAGGGCTATTAGCCGCGCGGTGTCGATGTGATTTGAACATGTGGGCGGGCGTAAAAGCCTTGTGCTCACTGGACTGTGAATCGGGCCAAGTGGAATGACGAGGTCATGGGCATGACTTCGCGATCGATCTTTGTACCGATCACGAGAACGACGCGGGGCGCTCCAGAAACGGAGCCCTGCATTCAAATGCGAAGTCTTAAGCGCAACACTCTACTCTGTTTCCACGCCATCGAGAGGAGAGGAGGGGAACAGTCGTCTGCCCTTGCGGTTTAACTGTTGGAGATTTGCGAGGCACTCGCCCTCAATTACACTAACCGCTCTTTTGTGCTTCGTGGATTGCCACAATGGAGAACGTGAGGCCAGTGGCCTCGACGGTATTGTAGCCCGCTAGCTTGAGTTGGTTGCCCAAGGCTTCCTTGGTGGGGAAGTTCTCAATCGTGCCAGCCAGATAGTCGTAAGCGCTTTTGTCGCCGGTCGCGATGCCTGCTACTAGCGGTAGGATATATTTTAGGTAGAGGTAGTAAAACGGTCGGAACCAGCGGTCTGGCTGTGAGAATTCCAACACAAAGAGACGGCCGCCGGGGCGTAGCACGCGCAAGATTTCTTTTAGGCCGCGCTGGCGGTCCTCGAAATTTCGCACGCCGAACGAGATGGTGACCGCATCCATACAGGCGTCGGGCAGGGGCAGATCCATGCAGTCGCCAAAGTTGAACTCAATATCCGAGTAGGCGGCGTGCGCAGTCTTTTTGCGGCGCGCCTCGTCGAGCATCGGCTCACAGAAGTCCAGCCCCTTAATCGGCACCGCAGCGCCCAGGCGATCGCGCAGCTTGAAGGCAACGTCACCGCTGCCAGTGGCCAAATCGACCACGTCTTTGGGGCCGCGCGCCTTGACCATGCCGGTCAACACTCGTCTCCAGTAAAAATCGATTCCCCCGCTGAGGAGATGGTTGGCGACATCATAGCGTCCGGCAATACCGGCAAACATTTGGCTGACTGCGATTCCTTCAGGCATTGGATAATAAGGGATTTGAAGTTAGAATGAATTTGAAAAAGGCGTGGCGGTACGGAATCACTTCGTATTCTGAATGCTGCGCACGACCCACTTGGAGAGTTCTTTATCGGGGTCTTCTATCGCGAGTTTGCCAAGCTTGAAAACTGTTTGTCCGCTATTTCGGTTGATGATCGATAGCCCGTGCTCGAAGTCTTTGAATTTTTCTGCGCAGAGCGACTGTATCGTACGGTCTTTTTCGGTGGCTTCCTGAATGAGCGCTTCCTCGGCGAGTGGTTTAAATTCAAGCGTGTAGCCATGTTGCTTCTCAAAATTTACCGCGAAACGCTTGATGTCCGCGAGCCAAACATCGTGTTGTCGGTGTTGATTTTGCGCTTTTAATTGGTCGAGGTAGCTGGCTGGATCTTCAATAGTGGCCGCAGAGAGCTCAAAGTGTTTGATCGCGCTCGATGGCAGCTCGAATTTAAAATCCCGACAGAGACGCTCGAGCACGGTCATCAGGCCCCGCGCCCCGGTGCCTTCTGCACTCGCTTTTTCAGCGACGGCCATAATGGCTTCT
>DOCS01000149.1:1313-7173 GCA_003503355.1 Opitutia bacterium | reverse complement strand
CCGATGCCACGCGAAGCCGTTGCCTTGATCGAATGGTGGATCGAAGGCGGCGCATCCGAGACACAGACCATCGATCAACTCGCCTTCGAACTCTACCCCGAAGACATTGAGCGCATGATCACTGCCAAGGTCGGCGGCGAAGAAACCCTCGAACCGCTCGACTTCGCGACCTTCAGCCGCATCTCCAAACAAGTAAAAGTCGAATTTGGGGTCGATGTAATCCTGTACTCTCAACAGCTCGACGACGGCGTGTATGTCGCCACTCGCAATGCGCAGGTCAGGTTGCCGGATGATCCGTTCGAAGATCTGCAGCCGATGGCCGCGCAGGTCAAATCGATCAACCTGTGGCGCCGCAAGTTGAGCGCAGAAGCCTACGCGACCTTAGGGCAGTTCAGCCAGCTGGCAGAGCTGCACTTGAATGAAAGCAATGTCACGACAAGCGACCTGAACGCACTGAGTGAGCTACGAAAACTACAAACGCTGAATCTATTTGGCACAGAGATTGGTGACGATGCCGTGGAAACCTTGGCAAGCATTCGCTCGCTACGCACCATCCACCTCAATGACAGCCAGTTCAGCGCAGCGGGCGTAAGCAAATTAAAACAAGCGCTGCCGCGCTGCGAAATCCTGCACAACTCGCAGGGCAGCGCCGCGGACACAGAAACCAAGACAACTGACGAATCACCCGCAGACCAAGGCGAGACCAAGGCTGTCGCGCTCAAGTAAGCGAATCGACCTCTCCATCAAATGCATAAAATTGCCCTCCTTTCCCTCATGGCTCTCGCACCAATTGCGCTGCAGGCCCATAACGATCACGCTCCGTCCGCTCAACAAAGTGGCGGCCACGACGCCGGTGCCCCTCAGATCGCACCATTTACGGTCGTCCCGGGATGGGCAGTTGGCGATAATACTGCGCCGACACCGGCCGTCGGTTCGACTCATGGCGGCATCGTCGTCGATAAAGCCGGTCTCATTTATGTCAGCAGCAACCGAGGCATCTTTGTCTTCAATGATGCCGGCGATCTGGTCAACAGCTTCCAAGACCCCGCCTATCGGGAAATTCACGCAATGACGCTGCGCGAGGAAGACGGAGTTGAATACATCTATGCCGCGCGTAATCGCGCGGCAGAGGCGATCAAGCTGAAGACCAGCGGTGAGATCATCCTTAGCCTCAAATTTCCAGCGGAATCTGGGGTGACAGGCAAGTTCAAGCCCACCGCAGTGACCGTGAAGCCCAATGGCAACATCCTGGTCAGCGACGGCTACGGCACTCACATGATTTTTGAATTTGATCCGAGAGGCACATACCTTTCGCACTTCGGCGGCAAGGCCGCAGCCGAAGACAAATTCGACACTCCGCACGGCATCACACTGGACACTCGCTATGAGCCAGCCCGGCTATTAATTGCGGATCGCGCAAAACGGCGTCTCGTGCATTTCACCCTGGAGGGCGAATTTATTGGCGAAGTGATTGCAGGACTTCACCTGCCCTGCGCCGTAAGTATTGCACCCAATGGCCAAGTCGCCGTCGCCGAGTTAAAAGGTCGCGTCGCGCTACTGAACAAAGACAACCAACTCACCGGCGTACTTGGTGCGGTTCCCGACAAACGCCAGGGCGGTAAATATAAAATGCCCGTTGCCAAATGGAAAACAGGCATCTTCACCGCCCCCCACGGCCTGTCCTGGGATCATCACGGCAATCTATATGTGCAAGACTGGAATATGATCGGCCGCGTCACAAAGTGGACCCCGAAACATTAATCGAAACGCTCAGCACGCATCCATCGAGGTATCTCGATGCTTCGCAATAGAGATCGAGTAGCTAGGGCGGTTACCCGCCCCAGCTCTCACACCACCGGACGTACGGTTCACGTATCACGGCGGTTCCGAAGAAGGATTTCGGCTCTCATCAGTTCGAGTAGATCGTAAACAGACAGGAGGTTCATTTGTGCGAAGGCTTTGCGCGTTATGGCTTGGTTCATGTGGGATGCTCCGCTGTTGAACCACGCCCCGCGTCCGTTGAAGCTGCTTTTACGTGCGCGTTCGGGCGTGAGCCCGAGTTGCACCAGCTTCTTGTAGCGAGTGTGGGGACGTTTCCACTGTCGCCAGAGGATACACCGCAGGCGGTGCCGTAACCATTCGTCCAGTTCCCCAGCGAACTGGTCTTCGTCTGGCTCAGGCGGAAGTAGTTCGTCCAACCGCGTAGCACCGGATTGAGCGTCTCGGCGATGAAGCGGCGCAGGTTGCGCCCACGCCCTTTGCGGCAGAGAAGCCGCAGTTTGGACTTCATCTTTTGAGTCGTTTCTTTGGGCACGCGGATGCGGGAGTGCTTACCTCCGGTGAAGCTGTAGCCGAGGAAGATTCGTCGGCTCGGGCGATCCACCGCGCTTTTGAGGTGGTTGACCTTCAGCTTCAGTTTGGTCTCCAGATAGTTCGTGATCGAAGCGAGCACGCGCTCGCCGCTGTGCTGCGTGGCGACGTAGATATTACAGTCGTCCGCGTAGCGACAGAAGCTATGTCCGCGCTTCTCCAGTTCCTTATCCAGATCGTCCAGCATGATGTTAGACAGTAGTGGAGATAGCGGCCCGCCTGCGGCGTGCCTTTCTCCGTGGGTTTGACCAACCCGCTGACCATCACTCCGGCTTTTAGCCAGGAGCGGATCAGTTTGAGCATCGCTTTGTCTTTCACATGACGGCGCACCCGCGCCACCAGCAGATCGTGGTTCGCTTCGCGCCCGGTCTTGTCGGCAGACCTCGGAACCTGTTCGTCAGGCCTGTGCTTTGCCATAGGCTTCCTCCCCACGGACACCTCACGATCCCGCAGTTGCCTTTCGGCTAACTCTTCCCCTTGCCGGGCGAGTAACAGACTTTCATCAATTTTCATTAATAATCACTGTCAAGTAAGTGCGCCCTGCCGGGCGCACCCAAAAAAGGCGTCATCTCTTACGAGACGACGCCTTTTCCAAACAACAAACTAATCAAAAACTAAACGATTATACAGACATAGACGGACCAGCAGGAGAAACGTTCAAAAGTAGATGCACTTTTTTCAACCAACAAGCACCTGATCGACCCACAAATTCCGCAAGGCGCTGAAATCAAAAACTTTACGCCGAAAAAAGCGCCTAACTACCAGGAGTCTGAAAGTCGCCGCAAAGTATTCATATAGGCGATTGAGCAACCGCTTTCGCGGCCGCACTACAGTGTCAAAAACGACAGCAGCCGTGATGGTGATGACTCTACTTTCCGCATTTTCGTAGCACGATGGCGTCGCCATTGTGATTGCAGCGATTCCACTACGAACCAAAAAAAGCGCCGCCCCATTTGGGACGGCGCTTTTCAACAAACAACAAACTTATAAAAAATCGCTTTAACCGATTATATAGATATAGACGTGTGACAGCCCCAAGCGTTCAAAATCTTTTAAGTTTTTTCCAAAAAGTCCCGCCGCACCGCCCGACGAAATCATAAGTCCCTATAATTCAGTGTACTTCTCACTGCGCCCGCGGGCTTTTTCGACCGGATATTTTTCGCCATTGCGCTGCATTTTCTTCTCAATGATGGCGGCGATGTCGATTCCAGTGACATTGGCAAACTCGACTGCAAAAATAAAGACGTCGGCCAATTCTTCTTCCACCTTGGCGCGCAGCGCCTCGACCTCCACATCTGTTCGCGACTGTTCGGGGCTTTGCCAAAGAAAGTGCTCCATCAACTCAGCCGCCTCGCCCGCAATCGCCATCGAGAGGTTTTTGGGGCTGTGAAACTGCTCCCAGTCGCGTGCTTTTGCAAAGGCGAGCACACGCTCTTTGATGGCTTGCAAGGGGGTCTCGGCGTCGTTCATTGAAATCATTGCTACAGCATGTTTGGGCAGCCAATGAAAGGCGAGTCGATTCCGCTCGGTTCAAGCGAGTTCAGCGCTGAGCTTGGCCACTGTTCTGCCGTATTTATCCGAGCACTACGACTGCAATAGAGAAATAAATAATCAACCCGAGCACATCCATCACTGAGGTGATCAGCGGACTACTGGCAGCGGCGGGATCGACCTTCAGTCGGCTTAATGCAAATGGCAACAAGGCACCAAAGCTGTTAGCCACGAACACGATCGAGACCATGCTAAGTCCGACAATCACCGAGATCTTGCTATCACCGCCGTACAGCTGGCCGACGAAAGCTGCGATCACAGCCATGGCAACGCCAAGCAGCGCCCCGACAAAGAGCTCCTTCCCCACCGCCATAAGCCAATCGCTCAGCTCAAGGTCGCCGGTCGCAATCGCACGAACCATGAGGGTGGCCGACTGGGCGCCGCAATTACCGCCACTGGCAATCACTAGTGGCATAAACAGCGCCAGGGTGATGAACTCCATCACATAGGCTTCATAGCGTGAAATCACACTCGCAGAGATCAGATTGACAAAAATCAACACCAGCAGCCAGCCGATACGCTTACGAAACAGCTGCGCCGGAGATGCCACGCTATAGCGCGTTTCCAACGGAGCGACCGCGGCTCCCTTCTGGATGTCCTCGGTGGCTTCTTCTTCGGCGACGTCGAAAATATCGTCAACTGTCACAATTCCCAGCAAGACACCGTCGGCATCGACCACAGGCAGGGCATTGACGTCGTAGCGCTGAATCCTTTCCACCGCAACTTCGCGGTCATCATGTGCCGATATGCTGATACAATTGTAGTTCAACATATTCTCAATGATCGTATCCGGATCCGTCATGATCAAACGGCGCGTACGCACGATATCGACCAACTTCCCGGCTGTATCCGTCACATAAAGAATGTTAAACACCTCCGAGTCGCGGCCGAATTTGCGGACATGGGCCAGCGCTTGCTCGCATGTCCACTCCGCACGAATACGAATATAATCCGGCGTCATCAACCGGCCGACACTCTCCTCGGGATAACCGAGCAACTGGCGGGATTCGGCCAAATCCTCGGGGCTCAGCAGCTGCATCAACCGGCGCGTGACGGTGGCTGGCAGTTCCTCGAGCATCGCAGTACGGTCATCCGGACTGAGATGCTCGAGCAGCAAACGTGTATCCGCATCGGTCAACGCCTCCAACACCTCGTCCTGATCCTCGGGCTCCAAATAGGCAAACACGGCGGCGGCACGGTCCCGCGGCAAAGCCCGATAGACTAAAATCTGGTGCGGTTTATCCAAACGTAGGATAAGATCCGCGACCTCCGGGTACGCCCAACTAGTCAGATTCTCAGACAACGCCTTTAGCTGACCATTCTCAATCAGCGTCTCGATCTCTTTATCTGTGACTGTGTTTTCTTCCGCCATCTGCCTCTGGTAATAGAAGCCAGCCCGGTAGAGTAAAGCAGCGAAATCGCTGCGGCCTACTTTTTAACTGCGCGCTCACACCCATACGCTTGCAAAAGATCCAGCACCAGCGATGGCAAATCGGATAAAGTGGCTCCGGCCCCAGCAGCTGCGCACGCACACTCCGTATAAGCGAGCTGATCTTCAATGGACAGCGCCAGCTCATGCGCCTCCAACCACTGGCTTATGACCAGCAATGCCTCCACCCAATCACCCAGTGAAAAATGGCTCGCGTCCACAGCTTCGAGCAAGCTACGCGACAAAGGTTCAGCCGCATTAGTGAAGTGAACCTCAAGATAAGCCAGCTGGCGCGGAGAAACCACCAACTGCTGCCAAAATTGCTCCGACTCAAATTGATTCATCTGCACCATGCTACAGGTAAGCGAGCTCGAGACAAATTTATTTAATTGTCCGAGCAACGAATTCAGGGCTTCCATTACTTTATGATGCTTGAGTCTTGCTCATCTCGGATTCAACCCTTGGCTGTAGTGATCTTATGCATCCAATCCGCACAGCTGCCAGAGCTCT
>DOCS01000149.1:0-1194 GCA_003503355.1 Opitutia bacterium | reverse complement strand
CTCCTGTATGTGCGTGAATACATTGGCAAGAACCACGAGTTTCGTCATGCCCACCGCAGTTTCCATCAACTGGAGAGCGTTTTCCGTTGCAGTCTGCCCAATCCGGATGGCATCGGCCCCGGCACTGAACACGACAAAAAACAAATTGGCGTCGAATGGATCCCCTTGGAGCAACTCGACGAGCGGCGCTTTCTACCCGACGTGATTAAGCCGTTCTTCACGGCTAATGGCTTCCAGCCTAGCTGCAACTATTTAGGTGATGTGAATTAAGCGCGTGGCGCTTGATTCCGGTAAAAATGTATACAAATGAGAAATTAGGAATGTGACTCAAACTCCACGACCTTAACACTTACCCGCTCTAGAACCTTTCCTGCTTCCCTCCCTTGAACACTCCCCCCCAAATTGAGCGTCTACCGACGAATATTTAGCAAACAGAACCAGAGTATGATGCAGCCGAGTGACCGGCGGCGCACCGACCTGTTCAGCCCTCTGTGCATTCTATTACTGTGCGCGATCAGTATTCTGTTCATTTACTCCGCGCAATACACACATGGCGGTGGCGACTGGAAAAAACAGCTATTTTGGGTCATATTGGGGTTAGGCACCTACACTGTGGTCTCTCTGATCAATTATAAGATTTTCCTCGGCTATGCGCATTTCATTTATGGCGCTGGCATTTGCGGACTGCTACTCGCGACGAAGCTCAGCCCGATCAGCGTTGAAATGATGGGGGCGCGACGTTGGGTCGACGTCGGCATCACGACCATCCAGCCAACAGAAGGCGCGAAAATCGGCACTCTAATTATGGTAGCCAGCTTGCTGGCACGTTCGAAAATCGGTTCGGTACGGGATTCGCTGCTGGTCTTAACCAAAGTCGCGGTGATTTTTTTAATACCTATGTTATTGATTTTCCTGCAGCCTGACCTAGGCTCGTCGCTTGTCTTTCCACCAATGATTTTCGCGCTCTTATATGTCTCCCGTTTGTCGGAGCGCTTCTTTGTGAGCGCTTTTGCTGTATTTGCCGTCGCAGTCAGCGTGGTCGGCGTGGATATTTACGCCTACAGCCAGCACCTAGAGCAAGTTCGCGCCGCCGAAAAAACCGGCACCCCCTCACTCTCGGAGGAGTATCACTCACTCCTCCCCATTCACAATTACCAACGAAACCGGATTCTAACCTTCGTCGCCCCCGACGTA
>DOCS01000056.1 GCA_003503355.1 Opitutia bacterium | reverse complement strand
ATCGCCATCCAATGCCGTGAGTCTGATTTATCGCGTTACGAGCATCTATTTTGCGAACAGACAAAGCTCGCCGTCTCGCTGGAGCGCGCATTCCTTCGTAAACTCGGAGGCGGCTGCCAAACCCCTGTCGGCGCCCATTACACCGACGGCATTTTTTATATCTATCATCCGAAAATCGGACACACGACTTTCGAATTTGAGCTCGAATCCCTCAACGATATCGAGCCAGTTCTCGACTCCATCTGCAGTGACATGGAATTCGAGTAATCGAGCCGCTCCTTATTTATAATTTCCAATAGTCCACCGCATTAGGCGGACCTTCATTTTCATTTTAGTTCAATGTCTTCTCAAAATAAAACCGGCAAAGTGTATCTCATCGGCGCAGGCCCAGGCGACCCGGGCCTAGTCACCGTCCGTGCACGCGAGCTCATCGAAGCCGCCGATGTCATCGTTTACGACTATTTAGCCAACCCGCAGCTATTAAAATGGGCTCGTGCCGATTCAGAGCAAATTTACGTCGGTAAACGCTCCGGCATGCATTCGATTCCGCAGGATGAAATCGAAGAAATCTTAGTCGAGCATGCTCACAAGGGCCGGCAAGTCGTGCGCCTCAAAGGGGGCGATCCTTTTGTATTTGGGCGCGGTGGTGAAGAAATCTCTGAGCTACAGCTCGACAAGATCCCCTTCGAGATTGTGCCAGGCGTCACCGCAGCACTCGCGGCCGCCGCTTATGCCGGCATTCCCCTCTCCCACCGTGATTTCAGCTCCTCCATCACGTTCTTGACTGGACATGAAGATCCGGAAAAACAGACGATCAGTATCGACTTTAAACTGCACGCGCAAAGCAAGGGCACGCTCTGCCTCTACATGGGTCTCGGGCAATTGCCACGCATCTTGGGCGAACTCAAAGCAGGCGGCATGCGTGGCGATATGCCTGTTGGCGCGATCCAGTGGGCCACGCTCAACCGCCAGCGTTCGGTTTACGGTACAGTCGACAGTATCATCGAAGATATCGCAGCGGCAGGCATCAGCACCCCTGCGATGATCATCATTGGAGAAGTCGTCGCTCAACGTACCAAAACCGAATGGTTCGAAGGTCGCCCGCTAATGGGAAAGCGCATCGTGGTCACCCGCGCACGGGAACAAGCTGGCCAACTCACAGCGTTGCTCGAAAGCAACGGCGCCGAAGTCATCGAACTGCCTTTCATCGAGGTCCAGCCTGACTTCAACCAACAACAACTGGCAGAAATCCTAGCGGGCATTGCTATCTATGAGTGGATCATCTTCACCAGCGCTAATGGCGTAAAGTCGTTCTTTGACTTGTTCTATAAAGCATTTGACGACATTCGCTGCCTGGGCCCGATGCGCATCGCCGCGGTCGGAACTGCGACAGCACGCGAAATCAAGAAGCACAACCTCAAGGTCGACTTGATCCCTGCAAAGGCCAACGGCGACGCCTTGGCGACAGCCTTCATCGAAAACGAAGGTGTTGAAAGTGTGCAGATCCTAGTTATCACCGGCAATCAGAACCGTGAAGCACTCGTGCAACGACTCGAATCCGAAGGCGGTGCAATCGTCGACACCTTGCCACTTTATAAGACCACCAAGACCGACCTGAGTGACCACCCGGCCGCCGCACGCTTCCGCGAGGAAGGTGCCGATGCCGTGCTGTTTACCAGCTCATCGACTGTAAAGTCTTTCGTCGATCAAGCCGAGGCACTCACACTGCAGCCCGATGCCACCCAGCCCGCGTTTGGCAGTATCGGGCCACTCACCACCAAAACGTTGCAGGAGCTCAACCTCCCCGTCGGCTTTGAATCAAAGCAAGCCAGCCTCGACCACTTCGTCACTGCAACCACAGCGCATTTGAAAGGGTAAAGTCGACACGATGCTGCCCCCCCCCAAGGGGCGAGTTATCGTGCGGTCGCGACCGTGCGTTAAAGTGAAACAGACATTGTTGTCTGTTCATCACCACAACCGATGAGCAGCACGCCTTACGATGAACAATCGTAGGCGTCACGCTCGCTGCGGGCGCCCTTAGTTCGTTCCGAGCTCAGCGTCACCTTTCAGCGCAGCGATGTAAGTGTGCCACGGCAAAGTCGCGCATTTAATCCGCGCTGGAAATTTCCGGACCCCCGCCAGGGCGGCGATCTCACCGTCGACGGATAAATCAGCAGCGACGTTTCGGTCAGTCGACAACAGCTCACCGGCCCGTTTAAACGCGATCTCCGCCTCATCCAGTGACTTACCAATCAGTGTCTCCGTCATCATCGACGCAGACGCCTTGCAAATCGCACAGCAGGCGGCCTCAAACTGCACCGCTTCGATACGCTTGTCTTGCACGATTAAAAACACATCAATCTTGTCACCGCAGAGCGGGTTGTAGCCCGCGGCTGTGTGCGTGTAGTCCGGCAACACGCCATAATGCCTCGGTCGTTTATTGTGATCGAGGATAATGTCCTGATACAGATCGTGAAGGTCGTCGCTCATGTCGTTGCACTAAATCGCGTGTAAGGTAAGGACGCTCGGCTACCCAAAAAACTGCTTCATTTTAGTCAATCCCTCAACCAAGCGCTCGATGTCTTCGAAATCGTTATAGAAGGCAAACGACGCACGCGCGGTAGCAGGTACCCCGAAGCGCTTGAGCAGCGGCTGCGTGCAGTGGTGACCGGCACGGATGGCAATGCCGCCGGCATCCAGGAAGGTACCGATGTCATGCGGATGAATGTCGTCGATCAGAAAAGAAATCACCGAGGCTTTGTTCGGTGCCGTCCCGATGATGCGTAATCCATCAATAGCCAACAATTGTTCGGTTGCCACGTTGAGCAGCGCGTTCTCGTGCTGCAACGCACCGACACGATCCATGCTGGCAAGATAGTCAAATGCAGCGCCAAGCCCGATCACACCGGCAATATGCGGCGTGCCGGCTTCGAATTTACCTGGAATCCCCTTGTAGGTGGTCCCCTCGAAATCGACTTTCTCAATCATGTCGCCGCCGCTCTGGTAAGCCGGCAAGCGCTCCAGCCACTCACGCTTGCCCCACAGCACGCCGATCCCAGTGGGCCCGAAAACCTTATGGCCGGAAAAAACGAAAAAGTCGCAGCCCAGCTCGGCAACATCGGCAGCCATGTGCGGGGTGGATTGCGCCCCATCCACCAACACCGGTACATTCAGCGCGTGCGCCTTGTCGATGATCACTTTCACCGGATTGATGGTACCGAGCGAATTCGAGACATGTACCACAGAAACCAGCTTGGTCTTTTCACAAAGCAGTGCCTCAAAAGCCTCCATATCCAGCACCCCACGATCATCCACCGGCACCACCTTTAAAATAGCCCCGGTCTTTTGTGCCGCGATTTGCCATGGCACGATATTAGCATGGTGCTCCATGTGAGTAATCAGAATCTCATCGCCCGGCTGTAGCACCGACTCTGTAAACCCATGCGAAATCAGATTAATCCCCTCGGTCGCGCCGCGCACAAAAATGATTTCATCTGGGTCGGTTGCGCCGATGAAGCGGGCGGCCTTCGCGCGGGTCGCCTCATAGGCATCCGTCGCCTGTTCGCTTAAATAGTGCACCCCGCGATGAATATTGGAATTCTCGGCACGGTAGTAGCGATCCAACGCTTCAATCACGGCAACCGGCTTCTGCGCGGTGGCTGCGTTGTCCAAGTACGACAGCGGCTTGCCCCGCACGTCCCTGGCAAGAATAGGAAAATCAGCCCGCGCGCGGCGGGAATCGAATGTCGGTGCATTATTCACCTCACTAAGGTCACCGACTTGCGGAAGAATCTCAATTGAAATTGATAAAATTTATCTCCCACTTAAC
>DOCS01000150.1 GCA_003503355.1 Opitutia bacterium | reverse complement strand
TTCGTTCTCCAAAGAAGCCGCCGACGCGGTGATCACGGTTGCTGGTTTTAGTAAGACGTTCTCGATGACTGGCTGGCGCCTCGGTACCTTGATGGCACCGCTGCCGGTCGCCAAGGCGGTCGCCAACCTGCAGAGCCAGACCAGCTCGAATGCCACCACGTTTGCCCAATACGGGGCCTTGGCTGCGATTCAGAACTGGGATCAATCCATGGCCGCAGTCAGTGGTATGCTGGAAGTCTTTGATGCCCGCCGGTTGCGTCTCTTAGAGGGCCTGCGTGCGATTCCCGGCATCGAGTGTGCGCGTGCGCAAGGTGCGTTCTACCTGTTTCCCAATATTGAAAAACTCGGCCTGAGCGACAGTGAATTCGCCGCGCGCATTCTCGAAGAAGAGAAGGTGGCGGTGGTGCCCGGCAGTGCTTTCGGCGCGGACGGCTACGTTCGCCTCAGTTACGCGACATCCGACGATGTAATCAATAAGGGCCTTGAGCGCCTTGCCCGCTTCTGCGCGAAGCTGGGCTAAACTAAAGGCGGACGCAACGGTCCGCCTTTTCCTTGTCCGCGTTGTACGCGGGCATTTCCAATTTTCAAAAAATAGAACAACCATTCATTATGAGCGATAAAGCTAAAATCATCTACACGATTACCGACGAAGCGCCGGCCCTGGCCACGTATTCGCTGCTTCCCATTATTGAGGCCTACACCAGCGCGGCGGGTGTCGCTGTGGAAACACGCGATATTTCCCTGTCGGGACGTATTCTGGCAAATTTCGCTGATGCGTTGACCGAAGAACAGCGTGTTTCCGACGCGCTCGCGGAACTGGGCGATCTGGCCAAGGCGTCGGACGCGAATATCATCAAGCTTCCCAATATCTCTGCGTCGGTGCCGCAAATGAAGGCAGCCATCGCAGAGCTGCAGGCGCAGGGCTATGCGTTGCCTGATTATCCGGAAGAGGCGAACACCGACGCCGAAAAGCAGTCCAAAGCGACCTACGACAAGATCAAGGGCAGTGCGGTGAATCCTGTGTTGCGTGAGGGGAACTCCGATCGCCGTGCGGCCGCTGCAGTCAAGCAATACGCAAAAACCAACCCGCACCGTATGGGCGCGTGGAGCGCGGATTCCAAATCCACGGTGTCCAGCATGGCTGCCGGCGATTTCTTCGCCAATGAAAAATCCGCCACCATTGCAGAGGCCACCACCGCTAAGATCGAGCTAGTCGCTACGGATGGTAGCGCTACTGTCCTCCAGGACGGCCTCGCACTCCAGGCGGGTGAAGTGCTGGATGGCACTTTCATGAGCGCTCAGGCGCTGCGCGAGTTCCTCGCCGCTCAGATTGCCGCCTCCAAAGATGCCGGCGTGCTATTCTCGCTGCACATGAAGGCGACCATGATGAAGGTCTCCGATCCGATCATTTTTGGCCATGCAGTCTCGGTGTTCTTTAAGGCTGTGTTCGACAAGCATGCCGACCTGATCGCCGAACTCGGTGTGGATGTGAAAAACGGCTTTGGTGATCTGTATGCCAAAATCAAGACACTGCCCGCCGACAAGCAGGCCGAGATCGAAGCCGACATCGCGGCGGTGTACGCCAACAGCCCGGACATGGCGATGGTCGATTCCGATAAGGGCATCACCAACTTGCACGTTCCCAGCGATGTGATCATCGATGCCTCCATGCCCGCTGCGATCCGTACGTCGGGTCAAATGTGGAATCAGGCTGGCGACCTGCAGGATACTAACTTCGTCATTCCCGATCGCTGCTACGCCGGCGTGTATGCCGAGACGGTCGATTTCTGCAAAAAGAACGGCGCCTTTGATCCCCGCACCATGGGCACCGTGCCCAATGTTGGACTCATGGCGCAAAAGGCCGAAGAATATGGCTCGCACGACAAGACTTTCGAAATTCCACACGACGGCACCGTCCGCGTCGTGGACGCTTCGGGCGCAGTGATCTTCGAGCACAGCGTCGAGCAGGGTGACATCTGGCGCGCTTGCCAGGCAAAAGACGCCCCGATTCGCGACTGGGTCAAGCTGGCCGTTACCCGTGCGCGCGCCACCGGAGTCCCCGCGATCTTCTGGCTCAACGCCGCACGTGCCCACGATGCGCAACTGATCGAGAAGGTGAATGCCTATCTTAAAGATCACGATACCGAAGGCCTCGACATTCGCATCCTCGCCCCAGTCGAAGCCACTGCGGTGACGCTCGAGCGCGCCAAAGCCGGCGAAGATACGATTTCGGTGACCGGCAATGTGTTGCGTGACTACCTAACCGACTTGTTCCCGATTCTCGAGCTCGGCACCAGTGCCAAGATGCTGTCGATCGTGCCGCTGATGAATGGCGGCGGTTTGTTCGAAACCGGTGCCGGTGGTTCCGCGCCCAAGCACGTCCAACAGTTCGAAAAAGAGAATCACCTGCGTTGGGATTCGCTCGGCGAGTTCTTGGCGCTCGGCGTTTCGCTGGAGCACTTGGCGACGGTGTTTAGCAACGACAAGGCACAGGTGCTGGCGGATACGCTCGACGTGGCCAACACCAAGTTCCTGTCCGAGAACAAGTCACCGTCGCGCAAGGTCAACGAGCTCGACAACCGCGGCAGCCACTTCTACCTCGCACTGTACTGGGCGCAGGCATTGGCCGCACAGGATTCCGATGCCCAGCTCAAGGCACGCTTCGCGCCACTTGCAGCCGCACTGACTGCAGGCGAGGCGAAGATCGTCGACGAATTGAATGCTGCTCAAGGTGTGGCCATCGACCTTGGTGGCTATTTCAAGCCAGACGTTGCCCTCGCAACCGAGGCCATGCGCCCCAGCGCGACCTTCAACGCCGCCTTGGCAGCGTTGTAAGCGCAGGCCGCAGCGCAGCGATTTAGTTAATTGCTTAAAAACAAAAGCCCCCGTCGTGCGACGGGGGCTTTTTGCTGATTGGAGGTGTCGATGCGCTGGGCCGCAGCGGTTGCGTGGAACTTATGAGTGCTGCACGGCGTCGTTGGGTTCAGATTATACTTGCGCTAAAAATATCTTCTAATGGATTGGGCATATGAAATTTAAAACGTTAGTAGCAGGTGTAGCTTGTTTCAGTGCGATCTTCGCAACCGCGCTGCAGGCACAGGCACCGCAGATGTTTCGCTATCAGGGACGCTTGCTGGACAACGACACGCTGGTGTCCGGTGATCTGAACTTTAACTTTAAGCTCTACAGCGCGCCGACCGGCGGCGCGGCACTGTATGAAGATGCCGCGACCGTTACCGTGGTCGACGGCTTGTACTCGACCATGATCGGCGACGATACCACTAGTGGCGGAGACCTCGGTGACGCGCTCAAGAATTCTGCAGTGTATTTGGAGATCACCGTCGGCGGCGAGACCCTTGCTCCGCGCGAGCGCATCGTTTCTGTGCCGTATGCGATGAATGACAACGGTCTGCCGAGTGGCACGGTGGTGCTGTCCGCCACCAATCCCAACCCCGCCCTGGAGGCGCAGGGCTATTCGCTGGTGTATTCTGATGTGACCTCGCCTGCAGACTGGGCAGTCGCGCTGCAGAAGCCACTCTCGCCTCTCACGGTCTATAACCATCACGAAACTGTACTATTCGGCTTTGGTGACTATATTGCCATGGAGGGATACTCCTCAAGCGGTGGTACTCCGCCATTTTTTTACAGCCGGGGCGGTTTCGGGTGGAGCCAAAGCACGCCGCCGTTCAATTACTCTAGTATGTATTCTGACCGCTCAGTCACAATGGCTGATCGCTTGTATGTGTTAAACGTTGATGGCTCCAACTTGCGAGTGGCGGTCACTGCCAATGGCGCGGATTGGGAGGAGCTCACTGTCAGTGTGCCGGTGGTATTGGAATCGATGGAACTTAAGCTTGAGGTCTTTGCAAAACAGCTTTGGCTGTTCGGTGTAACGAACACTGGTGAAGGGTATGAACCCGTATTGCTCAAATCCAGCGATGGCGCAGGCTGGACACTGGTCGATTCTCCTGCGTGGGACACCATGGAATTAGAGACGCAATCGACCCCTGAACGCTTGCTCGTATTTGCCAATGAAAGTGGCGGACCCCACAGCGAAAAGTATGTGTGGTCGACCACCGACGGGGTGAGTTGGACTCGGTCCAATGCAATGATCCCAGTTAGGATTGAGGGTGTTGCTGCTTCTACCAGCGTCCATAATCAGTTTGCCTTCGCGAATGGCGCGCTGTGGGTAATCGGAGTGCCCGAAGGGGAGACGGTATCTTCGCTCTACCAGTCGTCCGACTGGGGGAATTCCTGGCAGGAGGTCAGTACTAACCTACCCGAGTTTGGGAATTTATACAATCCGAATCTGGAGGACTTGGGCGCTGCCCCGGGGCTGTTGTTTTCAGACAAAGGCTCCACGCAAAATGGATTTATATACATTACGGAAAATGGCAGCGAGTGGACCAAAGTGGCTGACGAACCTTTTGACAGGGTGTCGAACTCAGGTCAGATTTGGCTTTTCAATGAGGGTGAGACTAGCGGTTTTGCTCCTCCTGAGTTATACTCCATCGGCGGGCCACTGCGCAACGGCCGCTTCTTTTACTATCAAAAGGATTAGTCCGATGCGTGTCCTCCTGATCTTCTGCGCACTGCTGCCAGCGGTGCTGGCTGCGTATACCAATACGCAGCTACAGCTCGTGGCCGCTGCCAGTGAGTCTGCC
>DOCS01000041.1:4538-6069 GCA_003503355.1 Opitutia bacterium | reverse complement strand
TTGTAAACCAAATCCCATGCCTCTTCGGTATTGAAATTGGTGATACCTTTCACGTAAGCATCCGAAATGATCACATCACACCAAGCGCCGGGCATGCAGAAGACTTCCTTCGGTCCAAGCTTCCAACGAGGGCCCCAACCGCTGTCGCGATAATCATCGAGCATCGTCTTGATCACATCAGTCTGCAGATCCGGAGTAATGACGGTGTAGAGTGGATGCGCAGCGCGGAAAGTGTCCCATGTCGACAGTACGGTGTAGTGCTTGTGACCATCAGTGGTGCGCACTTTACCATTCAAGTCGCGGTACTGGTGATTGACATCACTGGACAGTTGCGGGTGGAACATGCTGTGGTACACAGCGGTGTAGAAGTTGACCTGCTGATCGTTGGTGCCGCCCTTGACATCAAACTTGGAAAGCTGCCCATTCCATTCGTCCTTTGCATCCTTGCGCACAGCGTCGAAGTCCCAGCCAGGAATTTCCTGCTGCATGTTGAGCTTGGCATTTTCCGAACTTACGTAAGAAATGCCGACCTTGACCAACAGTGCTTCACCATCCTTGGTGTTAAACGCAACGGTGCCACCGCGAATGCCTTGGTCATCAAATTTAACCGGCTTGCTGAACTCGAGGTGAAACCAGGTTCTGTGCTCGCCCCAGGCAGTGGTGTTAACGCTACCGCTGAACGAAGTTTTGTTATCCTGCACCATTTCGCCATCGATATCAGCTTTGCCACAGTAGAGTACACCTTGGCCCAAATCGATCAGCACACGGGCCGAATTGGATTTGGGGAACGTGTAGCGGTGAATCGCAGTACGTTGTGTACAGGTCATCTCAGCATTGATGCCCATCTCATCGATGGACGCTTGGTAATAGCCTGGCTCCGCCGATTGATTACTGACCGGCACCTTTACTTTGGTGCCCAGCTCGGCATTACCTGTGGTCGGCAACAGCACCACCACACCGTAGGAACCGCAACCGGTACCCTGCAAGTGCGTATGATTGAAGCCGATCATTTGGTCGACGCGACTTTGGTAGCCACACGGCGCCTGCGGCCAATTAAGCGGCCCCGGCGAAACCATGCCGAACGGACGGATCGCCGCAGGCAAACACTGCGCCGAAGAATTACTACCGAGGAACACATTTACACGCTCGGTGTAATCCTCCGCGGCTTGTATGTGCGGTGCAGCCAAGGCTGCCGCTACCAATAAACTTAAAAACTTATATTTCATGGGATTTAAAAACCTTCTTTTGTTAACAGTAAACCAATTGTAGAGTAGCTTCGATTGTTTGATTTGGAGCAATAATACACAATAAAAAAAACACTTATACTGATGATAAGCGATTCGACTCCGACGCGAACGCACCGCTCCAAGCACTCCTCTCACTCGACCGAGCGGACCAATAGTCCATATAAACAGCAGCACAACAACAACTTAAAATCCAAATAAAACCGCAGCGTGCAGCTTCAGTAAACGCAGCCGGCTCAAAAGCAACGTTTGCTAAAGCTGCACGCCACGCCCCAGACCGCACGACG
>DOCS01000041.1:1778-4516 GCA_003503355.1 Opitutia bacterium | reverse complement strand
ACATCCCCGCAAGGACTGACGATAGCCGCCGACACGCACGCACGCATCAAATTCAGCCTGCACGCTTGCGCCGCATCGCTATAATTTGCCAAGCGACACACCAGCCCCGTGTCGTCAGCGCCAGGATCGATCGAGACTAGGCGCACCTGCGGGTTGTCCACTTGGATCAACGATGCGGACGTCGCTTCCGTACAACTGGCCAGAGGCAGGAACAACGGCTTGCGCGCAAAGCCGTCGGCGATGCGATACAGCTCAGCGTCACTCGCACCTTTCGAGGTGTATAGCGCGCAGTTGTAGCGAATCACCCCTTCCTGTGTAACTGGGAAATTAGTTTCCCAATAATTGTTACAGGCCCAGTTCAACAGCAGCGGCGCGGCGTTGCGCGGGATCGCGGCCTTGGGCTTGCCAAAATTAAAGTCGCCGAACTGCACCAGCGGCATGCCGGGCGCACACACTGTAAACTGATGCGCACCATCCGTCATACCGCTAAAGGCCTCGGCCACCACCCAGCCGTTACTGCTGCGGTCGAGTTGCTCGTCGTCCAAGCGCGCCGGCATGCCCGACGCATCGTACACCGCCTGCCAGTCCGCGGCCAGATTCAGCTGGCTAACAAAGTAGATCGCCTCGGGCGTGGCGACCTTGTCCTTGTGCACCACGATATCGACTTCGATCCACGGACGGTCCGCGCACAGCTCGAATTTTTGGATAATTTTGGCGGCGCCCTCGAGGCGATACTCACGCACGAGGCTGATAGTGCGCGCCGTATGTTCGACACGCACGCTGCTGCAGTGCTGCACGCCCGTACGCTGCGCGCGCCAGTGGTCGTTCCACCCCGTGGTTTCCATACGCAGCTCCGCCTCGACTGAGCGGTCGTAATACGACTTGCGCGTCGGGTTGAAGCGCGGATCGGGCTTCTCGTGGATCGGTTCGAACAAATCATAGTCAGCCGCTTCGGGTAATACCTCCCAGCCGCTGCGCTTGTCATACAGGCGCTGAATACGCCCATTGACCGGACAGTACTCCAGCAAGTGGTAATCGGATTCGATCACTAAATTACCCTCCATGCGGATCGCCTGCTTGTCACCGTCCAGCGCCTGTACCGCAAACGCGGTTTGTACACTGTCCTCGCGCAGACTGTCCGCCGCTTCGGGCGCGGCGCACGCGGTCCACGGCACGCGCACCGAGCTGAACGGCGGCATCTCAACCTGCAACGAGCTGCCGCTCGGCTGACTGGCAGCAAAATCATCCACACCGACCGGCGTACTCGGCTCAGAGTGGGCATAACTAAATCCATTCAAGCGCCCAAACACCGCGTCTCGCCAGCCCGACGGCAGCTCCAGCGTGACCGCCTGCGGCAGCGGCGACGGGTTGACCGCCAACAATCCTTCACTCTCAAACATCAACGGATTGCCGGCATAGTCCGACAGACGACTGGCTAGCACGTAGCGCGCGAGCTCCTGACCATCGTGCGCCATACAACGCTTTTTCAGCTCCAAGCTGCGCGAATGCGGATGCTCCGGCGCGCTCGCCGAACCCCAATAGCCCCAGGTATGCTCATCAAAGCTGACCACCTGCTCCCACGCATCCGCCTGCAGCGCGCGCAGGCGCGGTTGCTCGGCGAGGTGCAAGCCCAGCAAGCCGGCACCGAACAGCTTCTGCTTACTGTTCGCGTTCAGCGCGGTTTCGTGCGCCGCACTGCCTACGCCGTAGCTCCAGAAATCACTCCAATCACCGCGGTGGGTCTCGAGCGCCGCCTCCGGCACACGCTCGAGTTTTGCCAACAATTGTTCGGGCGTTACGTATTCGATGGTCGGATAGCCCTCACAGCGATTCCACGCGCGCACCTTTGCAGCGGTCGGCAGGCTGGGCCCACCGTTATCGTAGGCGATCGGCAAGTTGGTCGAAGTCAAATACAGGAAATCGTACGGATAATCGCGCTGCTGGTGAAACTCCCAATAGGCGTCCATCGCCGCCTTCATGGCCTCGACCCCCTGCACATGCGGCTTGGCAATTGAATCAAAGGTACAATACTGGTGACCACTGAACACCTTAAGATTGCGACCGCGCGGCGTGCGCCAGTTGAACATGCCAGGCCGCACCGGTCCGTTGTCGCTGGTGTGCAGATTGACCCCCATGATCAACAATTCAACCCCGGCATCCAGCAACAAGTCCGACATCACCCACGGCAACCCCGTCACATCGTGCTGAAAAGCGACCTTGACCGCAAATCCCAGCTCCTCGCGGTAACGGCGCACATCAGCCAACTGCTTGCACAGCGACTCGATCGAGCTTAACGGCGTCGAATTGAACTGAATCGCCCCCAAGCCGAGCCGCTGCTGGGCGACGTGATACTTGAGCCGCGCAATCTTCTCCGGCGTGGCGGACGCCAACCACAGCTTCAATTGCTGATGCACCTCGATCGTCCAGCACGGCTGCGAAGGCGCGTCCCAGTCGGCAGTGGCGTCGAGTAAATCCAGCGCCTGATCGATAAAATCTACCTGCAACTGATCCACCACCATCTGGCTATGCGTGTAGCCACGGTCGTAATGACTGTGGTGCAATAAATATATATGCTTTAAATCCATAAGCTGTGTTATGCATCGCATGAATGTCGCCACAATTCAAAAGGAAATGCACGGTGAAAACGGGGAAGAACGCCGAACATCGAACGTTGAATCTTGAATGCCTGAGCCCCTATGTGACTCTCAGCTAGCACGCCGCCGCCGATCCGACGCGAT
>DOCS01000041.1:0-1769 GCA_003503355.1 Opitutia bacterium | reverse complement strand
TAGGGCGCGTGCTCGGACGCCGCCACCAATCCGCCACCAAACCGACGCGGCACTCAGCGAGCTGCGGCGCTACGGCCGTCATCACGCGCCTGGCAATCTCAGCGTTTTGGCTAACAAGCTCCGTAAGCACGGATGCCATGCCTTCAATTATTCTTTCTCATCTTCGTCACTCCCGCGTCGATCTTTAGTAGCAATTCGAACTGATCTTTGGCCCAAGTAGATTGGGTACGTGGCCCGTGCCAGGTATACATGCCACCAGCAGAAAGCACTCGCTGGGTCCATTCTATGGCCTGCTCGGGCGGAAATTCACATTTACCTGAATTCCATCGATCCTGCATTCCCATAAAAACATGGCCCAAAGCCCCCATCCCCGGCTCGTCCACTGGCTTGCCTTCCGGGTCCATCCAAGCACCAGACTCAACTCCCTCTATCATCGGTAGATTGACCAAGCTCCAAAAATGCTCGCGCGATCTCGGCGTGGGGTGACCGCCAAAAACATCACACTCGGGTGTCGAGCGGAACGGAGGTCCGGCCATACGGTTGAAGGCCACCATCGCTTCGGGGTTCCCCTCTCGCACCAGCTTGCGCCACAGAAGCCTATCGTCCTTATCGAGAACGCCTGCACCATCAAACCACCACCCGTGAATTTTGTTTCCATATCGTTTAGCATAGTAGCCAACGACCAATTCACCGAGCGCTTCATTGTTGGTCATGGGCACAGATTCGACATACTTATCCCATGCAGAACGCATATCCTTTTCCTTCTGTGGTCTGGTATCGTCGCCCTTGTGGAAGCCCTCACAGGCATAATAAACAAGTGCCTTCTTGCCATCCTTTGCGATCGCGTCCAAGACCTCACCGAGCAGGTCACGCGTGGTAATCGAAGCTTTCAGTTTAGAACTAATTTTGGCCAACTGCGGGTTGGGGCCCGAGAAATAACAGGGACCGGATGGTTGAGTGACATTGACCACGATGTATGAAGCACTTTTCAGTTTTGAAAACTGCTTGGCAAAGTCAGACACCTTAAAGTCGTCAACCACATCAGGCTGCTTGGCCGTCGGCAGTGACAGACGCGGCCCCCAGGTGCCGGCAAATGGTAGAGCGTTCGGCGAGGCATCAAAGGGGCGCGTCTTCGCCGCTTCCAGCGCATTCAGGTAGGCGTCCAAATCCGCCCTAGACAGCGGCTCAATCTGCGTAATTTTATTCAGCGCAATCCCCTTATCGGTCCTCTGCCCACGACCAGTCAGTCTGACATATTTCCCCACAAACTTTTTGTAATCGATACCGGGCGCATTTTTACCGCCAGATCCAGATGTTCGCATTCTTTTGCCTTCCAAGCCGTAACTGAGCTCGTAAATCATCCGCTTCTTCGTCTCGTGCATGCGACCTGAGATCAGACCCTGCAGCACAAATTCTTGCCCTTTGCCATCAAGCGATTTCTGTGGAAGGGCTTTAGGCGCCTTTGCAGACTTCGCAGCCTTTGCCACCACGGCAGACTTTGCAGGCGTGGTTGACTTCGTAGACGCCGCCGACTTCGCGGGCTTTGCAGACGCTGCGGGCTTTGCCACCGCGGTAGACTTTGCAGATTTCGCGGGCTTTGCAGACGCGGTCGACTTTGCAGCCGCTACAGGAGCCACCGTTTGCTGGCTCCGCGTCACTTCAAGCGGCGCAGCTTCGTTGCTTTGACGCCCCGTCATAGAAAAAGCAATCACAGCACACAGCCCCAGAAGTATACCGCCTACGATTTTGATCCGCTTCGCAATTGGCTT
>DOCS01000196.1 GCA_003503355.1 Opitutia bacterium | reverse complement strand
ATATTCGACGCGGATCGGCATGGTAATTAGGTTGCCGAGGCCGAGTAGCATCCAGGTGCCCAACAGGTAGCCGAAGAAGCGATCTTTCCAGATCAGGCTGAGGTTTTGCCACGGGTTGCCGATGTGCTCGGGCGACAGCGGCGCACTGGGGATTTGACATGTCAGCCAAGCCGTAATCGCTGCGGCGACTACCATAATGCTGAATAGAATTTGGTAGTAGCCAATGGAGGCGTCGAGCAACCAGCCGCCGAGTAGCGAAAACAGAATGGCGCTTAGCGCAGTGAGGATGAACGGGGTGGTCATACGGCTCCCGCGTTCACTCGGCGCATAGTTTTCTGCGTAGATTTGTAGTGCCAGCGGTCCGTGTTGCCCGGTCGCGATTTGACTGGTAATGATAAAGACGGTGAACAGCGCCAGGCTGTGCGCAAAGGTTGCGCCGATCATCAGCAAGGCCGAGAGTACGAACATGAAACCGGAGGCGAGGCTGGGGCGGCTGCGCAGCTTGGCAAGCAGGTAGAGGGTCAGCGGCGTTAGCAGGAATCCCATCGGCCAGGCACCGGCAATAAAGGCCTTGTACGTCTCGGGGGCGTCAAAGTGACGGATCGCTATGATCAGTGCGAAGGTGCCCCAGCCAGCTTCGAGGATGCCGTAGAACGGCGCTCGCAGTTTATCGTAGCGGTAGGTCGCGGCGGCGCGATCGGCAGCTTTCATGGGGGGAGTGGTGTGCGTGCGCTGGCGAGGGCTTACAGTCGGCAAGCCTTCGCCAGCGAAAACGTGATCAGCGACTAGCGCCAATCCGGATGCACTCTATTTGCTCCAATCAAGCATGCGCTTGAGCGGGACGTAGGCTTCTTTGCGGACCGCTTCCGGCATCTCGATCTGGGGCGACAGGTCGCGCAGGCAATCGCGCAGCTTCTGGATGGTATTCATCTTCATGAAGCGGCACTCGTTGCAGGCACAGGTGTCGGTTGGGCCGGCGATGAATGTTTTTTCCGGCACTTCGCGCTGCAGGCGGTGGATCATGCCGGGCTCGGTGACCACGATGAATTGCTCGGCATCACTGTCGCGGCAGTAGCCGATCATCTTTTCGGTACTGCAGACTTCGTCGGCGTTGTCGCGCACGGTCTCGACGCACTCGGGGTGGGCGACCACCATTGCTTCAGGAAACTGCAGCTTGATTTTCTCGATCGCTTGTTGGGTAAAGAGCACGTGTGCATAACAAGAGCCGGGCCATAGCTGCATCTCGCGGCCGGTTTGCTTGGAGACCCATTGGCCGAGGTTTTGATCGGGTACGAACAGGATGTCACGGTCGGCGGGCACGTTGTCGATGATCTTCTTGGCGTTGCCACTGGTGCAGATCACATCGCAGAGGGCTTTGACGGCTGCCGAGCAGTTAATATAGGCGACGACGTACACATTCGGATTGGCTTGCTTGTAGGCGGCCAATTTTTCTGCAGGGCAGGAGTCGGCCAGCGAGCAGCCCGCATCCATATCCGGCAAGATCACGGTCTTCGATGGGTTGACGATCTTTGCCGTTTCGGCCATGAAGTGCACGCCGCAGAACACGATACAGTCGGCGTCCGTTTCGGCTGCGCAATAAGCGAGTCCGAGGGAATCACCGACGTAGTCGGCCACGCGTTGAATTTCGTCCACCTGATAGTTGTGAGCGAGGATGACCGCATTGCGTTCTTTTTTGAGCGCAAGCACTTCTTGCTGAATTGCAGAGAGGGGTGCTTCTTCGCCCTTGCGGGGGTTGAAGACCATGGGTTCGTAGTTGAGCGTGGTAGTTGCCATTGTGCGAAAAGTTGTGGGTGTAGGGTAGACTTTAGCGAAGGCGCGGGCAAGTCAAGATGGGTTAACTGATGGGTAAATATCTACCGTGGGAGGCAGCTTGTGTGGGCGTCTTGGCTGGTTGAAATTAAAAAACCGCCCGGTTTCGCGGGCGGCTTTTGCTTTAAAAGAGCAAGGACTCTAAGGATTAGAGCAGTTCCTTGGCAACGGCTGCGACGTTGTCAGCAGTCATACCGAGTGCTTCCATGACTACATTGCCGGGCGCGGAAATTCCGAAGCGGTCGATGCAGACCGTCTTGCCGGTGAGGCCGACGTATTTGCCCCATGTGCTGGAGACACCCGCTTCAACCGCCACACGTTTTGTGCAGCTGAGCGGAAGGATGCTTTCGATGTACTCCGCAGACTGGCGTTCGAAACGTTCCAAGCAAGGCAGGGAAACTACGCGGACGCCGTCGCCGAGTTGTTCAGCTGCGCCGAGTGCATGTTGTACTTCAGAGCCGGTTGCCATGATGATGAGCTCGAGCGCGCCGCTTTCCTGCTTGGCGATGTAGCCACCCTTGAGGGTGCCCTCGCGGCGGTCAGTAATGCTGATGTTGTCGTTGGCAGGCACGTTTTGACGCGTCAAAATGAGAGCGGTCGGCCCGTCTTTACGTTCCATCGCTGCGGCAAAAGCAGCGGCGGTTTCCTCGGCGTCCGAAGGACGAATCACATCGACGTTGGGGATGACGCGCAGGCCACTGACTGTTTCAACCGGCTGGTGGGTCGGGCCGTCTTCGCCGACACCGACGGAGTCGTGGGTGAAGATGTAAGTGACCGGCAGTTTAGCCAGGCCGGCGAGGCGGATTGCCGGGCGCAGATAGTCGGCAAAGACCAGGAAGGTCGCGCCGCTGGCGCGGAACAGGCCGTCGTAAGCGATGCCATTGCAGATCGAGCCCATTGCGTGCTCGCGGATGCCAAACCAGATATTGCGTCCGGTTAGATCGGACGCGGAGAAGTCGCCGCCCTCCTTGATGTAGTTCTTGGTCGAGCCGTAAAGGTCGGCGGAGCCTGTGATCAGATGCGGGACTTCCTTCGCCACGGCGTTGATCACAACACCACCGGATGCGCGCGTGGCGGAGCCGGTGCCGGCTGCAAATTCAGGGATGCGGTTGAGTAGATCGGCAGGGATCTCGTCCTTGACGCCGGTCTCCAGCTCGGATGCGAGTGTCGGGTTGGCCGCTTTCCACGCAGCGTAAGTCGCAGTCCATTCAGTATGTGTGACTTTGGCAGTCTCCGCGTGCGCTGCGAAGTAAGCGCGCACGTCTTCGCAGACGAAGAAAGGTTCCTCGGGGAGGCCCAGTCCCTTGCGGGCTTCGGCTGCAAACTTGGCGCCCCCTTCACCGTGTCCAGCGGCGGTGCCTGCGACTTCGGGAATGCCTTTACCGATAACCGTTTTGGCGATCACGACCTTGGGCTTGCCGTTGTCGTTGCTCTTGGCGTGGGCGATGGCTTCGGTCACAGCCTTGAGGTCGTGTCCGTTAATGGTGATGGCATCCCACCCTTGTGAGATGAAATAGCGCTCCGCATCTTCGCTCTGCGTCTGGTCGGCCATGGCGTCGAGGGTGACGTCGTTGGAGTCGTAGATCAGGATGAGGTTGTCGAGCTGGTTGTGACCGGCAAAGGCGATGGACTCTTTGGCGACGCCTTCTTGCAGGCAGCCATCGCCGTGGAGGGCGAAGACGTGGTGGTCGAAGATGGTGTGATCGGCGGTGTTGAACTTGGCCGCGGCGCGTTTGCCGGAGAGCGCGAAGCCGACCGCATTGCCGATACCTTGGCCGAGTGGCCCAGTGGTGGCTTCGACGCCCTCGGTGTCGCCGAACTCAGGGTGACCCGGTGTTTCGGAGCCGAGTTGGCGGAAGTTTTTCACTTCATCCAGGGACAGCGCACCGCCAGAAAGGTGCAGCCAAGAGTACAGAAACATTGAACCGTGACCGCCGGAAAGAATGAAGCGGTCGCGGTTCAGCCACCTGGGGTCGGCCGAATGGTAGCGCAGCCCGCCGTTGCCGAACAACACCGCACCGATTTCTGCGCAACCCAGAGGTAGACCGAGGTGGCCGGAGTTGCAGGCGTGGATTGCGTCGATCGCAAGTCCCCGAGCTTGGGCAGCGGCTTGAGCGAGAATGGCGTCGTTGGATGTGTTCGCAGTAGTCATAAGTCTGTTAAATTATGGGGAATCGGTGCCCTTAATATATATTTAAGGACAATAGCAAGATGTCTGACGTGCTTAAAATGGAAAGAATAAATATATTAATGAGCATGAATTCTCCACGCTTACAGATTGGATGGAACAAATTCAAAACTCGACTCCGCTGGGTCGATGCGCCTAAGAAAGACTTATGACACACGAAGCATTGGAACACGGCGCCGTCCTTAATCTTGATTTTACCAAGCTCCGCAAGGTGGCCAATTGTGGGGCGGATGTACTGCCCGCGATTGCTCAGGATGCGAAGACCGGAGAGGTCCTGATCGTGGGGTATGCCAATGAATTGGCGCTTTCTACCGCGCGCGAATGTGGCATGGCGACTTTTTGGAGTACCAGCCGCAACGAGCTTTGGGTCAAAGGCAAGACCAGCGGCGACTACCTGAAAATTGAAGATATCCGCATTAACTGTGAGCAGAATTCGATTTTGTATTTGGTGACGCCTGCGGGGAAGGGCGCGTGCCACACTAAGAATAAAGACGGCGTGGCGCGTTCGGGGTGCTATTATCGTCGTCTAACAGATGACGGTTCGCTTGAATACGTCGATTCGACGCAAGTGTAAAGGCGAGGGCAGGCATGCATCGGTTCGGCTTGTCCGGCCGGTGTGCTTGCATCGTCAGCTGCTTGCCTGGTTGCAGGGCAGCTTCTGGTGTCTCGGGCGCAATCGGGCTCGTTAGTGCACTGCGTTTATGTCCGGCGGTGAGAGCCGTTTTGGTGGCTTCCAGGGCTCTGATTGGGCTACTTTGCCCGATTTACCAGACGCTCAGGACTTCGTCGGCGATTTTGCGGGCCAGGTCGCGAGCGAGTAGCGGCATAGCTTGATATTCACTCTGCTGGTAAGCCTGCGTCCTGAGTCCTGTTTCGTAGGGATTCTCTGTGTAAGTTTTGGTGCTGCCTGTGAGCCTGCGGTCCTCAAAGAAGTAATCGCCCTTGCTTGGGTTGTATAAGGAGATGTCCGCGGTGAGGCTGATAATAAAATCGCTGGCAACGACGGTATCGGTGCTCCTGCGCGCGCCGGAGCTACGTCTGTACTCGGCCAGATTGACTGCCAGTACGGTATCAGCCTCAGCTTCATTACTGACTAGTTGTACGCGGCCATCGCGGATGAGTTGCTTGCGTAGTTGGCTGCTGACAATTGCCTGTGCCTGTGGCGCAAAGCTATCGTTGGATGTCGGGCGAATGTAGATCGTTTTGAACGGCAGCTCCGCTGGTGCTCCGAGCTGGTAGGAGGCGCACCCACTGAACAGGCCAAGCACAACGAAGAACAATAAGGCGACTGGGCCGCGCGCGAGTGAGTTTGGCAAAGTCGTGGTCATCGGATGTGCTTTTAGGTCGGTTGAATTAGTCAGCCATTAGAAGTTTGCGGAGCAAGCTGGCTTTGTTGGTCGGACGCACACCCGCTTCGATATCTTTAATTCGGTTGCGGGCTTCTGCCGCCGCATCGGAGTCGGGGGCAATTGTGATCGCTTCGTTGTAGAAGACGAGTGCGGCAGTGTTATTACTGCGGAAATAATAGTAGAAATTGCCCAGGTTGAGTCGGCTGCTGGCGAGCAAGTTTTCCATCTGCTTGAGGTGTGCCTCGACTTCGCCGGTGTAGTTGCTGGTCGGAAATAGGATCAGGAAGTCCTCGTAATAGCTGATCGCTTGACGGGTAGAACCTTGGTCGTACTCCTCGCTTTGCACTAGATTGGAGTAAGTTTGCGCGAGATTATAGTAGGCATCCGGCGCAAGCATACTCTGCGGGTAGTAGTTGATCAGTCGATCCAGTGCATCGATGGCTTCCTCGGGCTCCTCGCGTGTTTCGGAAACCAGTGCGATGTTCATCAGCGACAGAGGCGCGTAGTCACTGTAGGGTGCATTGCTGACGATTTGCTCAAATTGCTTGGCCGATGTCTGGTACTGCTTGAAGCCTGGGAATACCCATAAGATGCGTCCGCGTGCACCTTCCATTAGTGCGGTCGCACAGTCAAATTGGGAACTGATGATTTGGTCGAAGTGCTCGTAGCTCGGGTGCTCTTCGATGACACGCTGGAGCGATTCGAAGCCTTTCTTCCAGCGTTCTTTGGCCATGTAGACCTGGCCTTGTAGGTGGAGTGCTTCGGCGGCGGCGACTGAAGTGGGGGAGTCCTTGATGACTTTCTTGAGCGTGCGGTTTGCTGCACTCAAGTGCCCGGCTTGGTATTTTTCGCGGGCGATTTGCAGTTGGATGGCTGCGGTGTCTGCTTGTGTGCTGGAGGCGAGGGCTGTCGACTCCTCTGTTGCGCCTTCGAACCAGTTGAGCGGGTTGAGCGATAGTTGGGCATGCAGGGCGGGCGCGAAAAACAACCCGAGGGCGAGAACTAAGGAGAAGGAACGATGCATAAAATTTATTGCCATTTGATCAATGTCGATGCCCAGGTCAAGCCGGCTCCGAAGGCGACCAGCAGGATGAGGTCGCCGGATTTGATGCGCCCGGCGCGGAAAGCTTCGTCCAATGCGATCGGCACCGATGCCGCCGAGGTGTTGCCAAAACGGTCCAGATTATTGTGGAATTTTTCCATCGGGATCTTCAGTCGCTTGGCGAGGCTCTCAATGATACGCATGTTGGCCTGATGGGGGATCACCAAGTCGAGGTCTTCCGCTGTGTAGCCGACTTGTTCAAGGATGTCGGAACTGGCTTGGCCCATGACGCGAACCGCTGACTTGAAGATTTCTTTGCCGTTCATCTTCAGAAAGTGCTGTCGGGCGGCGATGGAAGCTTCCGAGGCTGGCATCGCAGAACCGCCGCCGGGTTGTTGCAACAGGCTGGGAGACGAGCCGTCAGCGCCGCCGATTGCACCTAAAATTCCCACGTTGGCGGTGGTATCTCGTGCTAGGATGGCAGCGCCAGCACCATCTCCGAAAAGTACACAGGTCGTGCGGTCTTCGAAATCGAGGATACCGCTCATCTTCTCGGCTCCAATGACCAAGGCTTTACTAAAGTTGCCGGATAGCAGCATCGAGTTGGCGACGCTGAGTGCGTAGACAAATCCGGAGCAGGCGGCCTGCATGTCGAAAGTGGTGACGTTCGGCAGCTCCAATTTGCTTTGTACTAGGCACGCGGTGGAGGGGAACGGCATGTCCGGCGTCATAGTCGCGACAATGATCAAGTCGATCTCGTTTCGCTCGATGCCAGCGGCTTCGATGGCACGTTGTGCGGCAATACACGCCATGTCGCTGGTCGCCTCATCCTTAGCTGCAAAATGCCGCTGGCCGATGCCGCTACGGGTGCGAATCCATTCGTCCGATGTATCAACGATTTTCGCCAAATCGTCATTGGTTACGACATTTTCGGGAGCATAGGATCCGGTGCCGAGAATGATTGCAGACTGTGATTGGCTAGACATGGGGTAGCGGAAATTCTTTGTTCCCAGGTTGGACCTGTAGGTTACTCCGGGGCCTTCTCTGCTTCCGGATTGTTGATCAATGCATTCGCTTGATTGATTTCTGAACCGATCGAGTCGATCATATCATGCATTACTACTTCCCTCGTGATGCGAAGTGCATTTGCGATGGCGACGTAATTCGAGGAGCCGTGTGACTTCAAAATATTTCCACGCAAGCCGAGTAGTGGCGCGCCAGCATGCTGATCCGGGCCTAGGCGTGTCTTCATATCTCTAAATGCGGATTTCGCTAGGACTGCGCCGATTTTACGCTTTATATTGCGGACGAGTTCCTCGCGGATAGTACTACCAACAAAACCGAAGAGTGCTTCGCTTGATTTGAGTACTATGTTGCCGACAAAACCGTCGCAAACGACGACATCGACATCGCCATCAAATAGTTGGAAGCCTTCGATCGGCCCTGCGTAGTTAATGACCCCGTCGATCTTTTGCAGCAGCAGGTGGGTGGTGTTGACCAGGGTATTGCCTTTGCCTTCTTCGGTACCAATTGTCAGGAGACCGATGCGTGGGGTTTCGAGGTTAAGGGCGGCTTTTGCGTAGTTTGAGCCGAGGACAGCGTTGTGTACCAGGTTTTCGGCGGTCGACTCCGGATTGGCGCCGACATCAATTAAGACGAAGGGTTTTTTCTTACTTGGTACGATGATGCCTAGCGCAGGACGGTCGACGCCGGGAATCTGGCGCAAACGCAAGGTGCCGCCGGCCATCAAGGCACCGGTGTTGCCGCAACTAACCAATCCGTTCGCTTTGCCGTTTTTTAGTAGGGCAAGGGCTTGCGCCATCGAAGAGTCTTTTTTGCTCTTCAGTGCCTGGATTGGCTTTTCGTCCATGCCAATTACTTGGCTTGAATGGTGGACAGTGATGCGATCTGAGTAGGCGTCTAGTTTGCGGACTTTCAACAGCCGCTCAAGTAGTCGCCCGTTGCCCACGAGTACGAAGTTGCAGTCTAACTTCAGTACTTCGACGGCATGAAAAAGCCCACGAATAAATTCAGTGGGCCCTAGATCACTTCCCATGGTGTCTACTGCAATCGTGCAGTTGACTTTGCTAGCGCCCATAAGAGGTTTTAAGTGTGTAGGTGGGTTTAATTGCGCGAGGCTTAGACTTCAACGTCAAGCACTTGGCGTCCGCGGTACATGCCGTTGGCAGGGTTTATGCGGTGTGCGCGAAAACGTGTGCCGTCTTGTGGATCCTTAGCAAGCTGAGGAAGTGCGAATGTAACGGCACCGCGACGTTTGCGGCTGCGTTGCTTAGATTGTTTGCGTTTTGGCTGTCCCATGGAGTGTTTTTACTTAAATTAAAATTGTGATGTGCAATGTCTTTTGAAGGCGCGGATTAAAAAGGCTAAGCGCGCGCCGTCAAGTATTCAATCTGGATTATTTCTGCTGATTTAGGCGAGCTTCAGTACTTCAGTGACTAATTTATTGATGCCAGCTTCGGCCTCGAGGATGTTGGAGGCAAGCATGTAGGCGGGGGTCGTGACGATGCGGTGGGTTTCGTCGATGACGATACCATCGACCGGGCAGTTTACATGTCGGGCTCCTTGGCTTTCAATAGTTGCCGCGGTTTCGCTGTCGTTGCCAATTGTCAGACGGACGTTTTGATCGCCTAATGCAGCGGCTGCGAGGACTGGTGCGATGCAGATGAAACCTTGAGCTTTTTTGTTGGCATGCGCTTGTTGTATTAGGGTCGACACCTCGGGGATGGCTTCGTAGGCCGAGCCTTCGAATGCCAGGTTGGAGAGGTTTTTTGCGACTCCAAACCCGCCGACAAAAATAATCGCATCTTGTTTTTTGAGGTCAAGTGCGGTCAGTGGAGTGATTTCGCCGCGCGAAATTCTTGCGGCTTCTTCGAGTGTATTGCGCTCTGCGCCCTCGTCGATGGTACCTTTTAGGTGGTTTATTACATGCGTTTGGCTGATGTCGGGTGCCGAACAGGTTACTTCTGCGCCTGCGCGGGCTAAGGCAAGCAGAGTCAGTACGGTTTCGTTGATTTCAGAGCCATCATAGACTCCGCAACCTGAGAGGATGACGGCTACTTTTTTCATTGAATTTGTGGGAATTAAAAGGGGGGTGTATTAGTGCTGGTATTTTTGCGATGTTTGTATGTCGCCGTGTTAGCGCATGACTGCGAACACAACGATTGCCAAGGCGATCCGATACCATGCGAAGAGTGTGAGTCCGTGGTTGTTTAGGTAGCTAACGAACCATTTGACGGCGACTGCTGCCGAGATGAATGCGACGGTGCAGCCGAGTAGGACCGGGCCGATGTTCAATGCGGATAGCATTTCTGTGCCATCGGTTGCGAATTTGTAGCCGGAGGCAGCGGTTAAGGTAATAAGGCCGAGAAGGAAGCTAAATTTTGCAGCGTTGGCCGGAGAAAGGTTGGCGAGGTAGCCGCCTATAATGGTGGCCATGGACCGGCTGGTGCCTGGCCACATGGCGAAGCATTGGAAAAAGCCGATCATGATCGATTTGCCGAGCGTCAGGTCGGCTAGCTCAGGGCCATCTTCCGGGGAGATGGCTCCTTTTTTGCCGTGATGTCTGTGGTGTTCGACGGCTAGCATAACGAATGCGCCGACGATGAGGGCTCCGGCTACCGCCAAGGTGTTGTCGCCGAGGGCTGTTTCGATCAAATCGTTTAGGAGCAGCCCTAGTACGGCGGCAGGCATGAAGGCTACGATCAGGTTGATTGCTAGTTTTCGGCCGTTGCGGTCTTTTCCTATGCAGCCTAGCAGGATTTGGAGGATTGTGCGCCAGTAGAGCATTATCACTGCGGCGATCGCTCCAGCTTGGATGACTATAACGTAAGCGTAGGCCGCATCTCCAATCGTGTATGCGCGCTGAACGCCGTCTTTACTTGTCAAAATCGGCTGGCCGTTCTTGTCACTCATCGGTGTGTCGCCGTCGAGGCCGAGGAGTGCGTTGGTGATGATGAGGTGTCCTGTGGAGGAGACCGGAAGGTATTCTGTTAAGCCTTCGACTAGCCCGAGGACGATTGCGTCGCGGTAGCTCAGTCCTGTAGTGGTGACTTCGGCTTTGTTTGCCTGCTTTGCAATTAATGATTCTGTTGAGTGCGCTGGCGATCCACCTAGTAAAGCAATGGTGACTATGAGAGCTGCGATTCGTATCATTGTCGCAATCAAGCTTGTATCGCGCTCCGAGTGAAGTGTTAAAATAGTAATTGCGCAGATTTCTGATTTGCTTGAGACGTTTTTTTTGCTTTTTGTTGGTAAAATAAGACTCTCTTTTGAATTATTACGTTAGATGCAAGCACTCGAACCACTCACAGGGATTTTATTAGCCGGGGACGATCTCGACGCGGATCAAGCGACCGTTGCGGCGGAACTTTTGATGCGATCGGACGTGTCCGCGGCGGCAAAGCGAGCGTTTCTCACTGGCTTGGCGCTTAAGGGTGAGACGGCGACCGAGGTGGCGGCATTTGCCTATGTGTTTCGTGATCATGCGGTGGACCCCGGCGTCGGTGAGTGGGCTGCCCGTGCGATTGATGTTTGTGGCACTGGCGGCGATGGTTCGGGGACGTTTAATATTTCCACCGCGGTGTCCTTTGTCGTTGCGGCAGCGGGTGTTCCTGTTTTCAAGCACGGTAATCGCTCGATTACTTCCAAGTGTGGCAGTGCTGACTTAATGGAAGCACTCGGCATTCGGCTCGATGCTCCACATGAGATGCTGCGTGAATCGCTTCGAGAGTTGAATTTTTGTTTCTTTTTTGCACCTGCCTTTCATCCCGCTTTTAAGGAGATTATGCCTGTTCGTCGTGCGCTTGCTGAAGCGGGGCAGCGCACGATCTTTAATTTGCTTGGGCCTTTAATTAACCCGGGGCGTCCTGCCTACCAGTTGTTGGGTGTATTTTCGCAGGCTTGGGTGCAACCATTGGCCGATGCGCTGGGCGAGCTCGGTTTGACGGCTGGCGTAGTCGCACACGGGTGCCCTCAGGCTGGCAGTGCGCTGGATGAATTGAGCTGTGCGGGTGAGAATTTTATTGCGGGCTTTGGTCGTTTGGCTTCGGAGTCCGGTGGGCTGAATGCTGCGGATGCCGGTCTGCCTTCATGTGGATTTTCTGAGTTGGCCGGGGGCGATGTGGAGGCCAATCTAGCGATGATGCATGCCTTGCTTAGTGGTGGTCCGAGCGCCGTACCTAGCGGGTTGCGCAATACAGTTCTGTTGAATGCGGGTGTGGCCCTTTGGGTTGCGGGTGCTGCGGTGGATCTTGAGGACGGAGTCTCCAAGGCTCGGCAGCACCTAGAGAGCGGCGCGGTTGCAGAATGGCTGCAGCGAGTGCGTGATTTTTATAAAAACGATTAATTCTTTGAGAGATTTGTTATGGGTAAATATTTTGGTACAGACGGCATTCGAGGGGCATTTGGTGGGGATTTAATTAATCCTGAATTCGCCTATCGTTTGGGTTCGGCGATGGGGCGTTATTTAGCACGGCTTGAGACTGGGCTGCCTTTAAATGCAGTCATCGGTAGAGACACGCGTCTCAGTGGTCCTGAGCTTGTCGATGCGCTAATTCAAGGGCTCAATCGGCATCAGGTCTGCGTGCGCGATCTTGGTGTCGTACCAACGCCGTCTATTGCACAAGTACTGCTCGAGCAGCATGCTGATTTGGGCATTGCTGTAACAGCCTCGCACAACCCGGCGTCGGATAATGGCATCAAGTTGTTTGATGTGAATGGGCATAAGTTTAGCGATGAGGAAGAGGCGTTGATAGAGAGTTTGGTGGATGACGAGTCGCCTGCTCCGGCCGATCGAGCAATTGCGAAGGCTTATCCGCTGGATGGGGCTGCATTTTATATCAACTACATGCGGTCGTTGATGGATCAGAATTGTATGTGTGGTTGGAAGGTCGTTCTGGATCTAGCCAATGGCGCGACTTGTCAAACCACGCCAGCGGTCTTTGCTCGTTGGGGCGCTGAGTTGGTCTTGGTTGGAGATGAGCCTAATGGTGCGCGCATTAATTGTGGTGTCGGGAGTGAGTATCCGCAGTTGTTGGGGCAGGCTGTTTTGGAGCATCGGGCCAATTTGGGCATCGCCCACGATGGGGATGGTGATCGACTGGTGGTTTGTGATGAGACCGGAGCAGTCGTTGACGGTGATATTTTGCTCGGTCTGTTGGCGGTGTATGAGCTGCGCGCAGGGACGTTGCGTAACGACACGCTGGTTGCCACTATCCAGAGTAATTTGGGCCTCGATCATGCGGTGCGCGATGCCGGCGGCAAAGTCGAGCGCGTGGATGTGGGCGATCGTAATGTAGCCCGCCGTATGCGCGAGATCGATGCCAATGTCGGCGGCGAGTCATCGGGGCACATTATTTTTTCCGATTTTGCAACCACTGGCGATGGGCTTTTGGCTGCGACCAAGCTCATCGAGTTGATGCTTCAGACGGGTAAGCTCTTGTCCGAGCTTCGTCAGGAGATTCGACTCTTTCCTCAGGCGACGCTGAATCTTCGTGTCGCGCAAAAGAAGCCTTTAGATGGGCTTGCAACCTTAAGTGGCGTGGTGGCAGCAGTCGAAAAAGGCTTTGGTGAGGATGGCCGTGTGCTAGTGCGTTACTCCGGAACTGAGCCAAAGCTCCGCTTGCTGGTGGAGGGCAAGGATGAGGTGCAAGTTCAAGTCGCTTTAGGTAGGCTGGAGCAGGCGGTTCGTTCTGATTTGAATGTTCTTGATAGTTGACTGAACTACTTTCATCATGCAGCTATTAACAATTAATCTATGCCAGAAGTTTCTCTTACAGATCTAGATCCTCGTCTCCAGAAGCAGATTGAAAACGCTTGTAAGGCCGTAGATAAAAATCCCAGCTATGCGGTGGATATTATTTCGAACATTGTTAGCCGCAATCCGGCGTGTTTGGACGCGCGGAGACTTCTTCGCCAAGCCCAGGATCGTGTACATGTAGCGAAGCGTAAAGGAATCGGTTCATTGATTTCGAAAGTTACCAGCATTCCTTTCTCTATGGGTGGGTATGCGAAGGCGAAAAAAAATCCTTACGAAGCATTGTTGGCCGCGGAGCAAATGCTGAATGCGAACCCAGCCAACATTGTTGGGCACAAAATGATCGGTGCCGCAGCGGAAGCACTGGAGTTTTTTGAAACGGCGGCTTTCGCATATGAAGAAATTCGTAAAATTGAGCCGAATGACGTTAAGAATATAAAAGCGCTCATGTCTGCTTACATTCGGATTGGTAAGAGCGAGGAAGCTATTCGTATTGGTGATGATGCGTATCTTGAGCATCCAGCAGACGACGAGATCCAGTCCTTGATCAAGCAGGCTTCCGTTGAGCAGTCTATCGATAAGGGCAAATGGGAGGATGAGAATAGCTTCCGCGATAAGCTTAAGGACGAAGAGCAGGCGCAGATGCTCGAGCAAGCCAATCGCGCCAAGACCGGCGAGGCCGGACTCCGTTCTCTTATTGAAGATGCCATGGCTGCAGTTGCGGAGGAGCCTGAAAATATCAATTTCTATCGAGAAATCTCAAGTAACTATCAAAAGCTCGGAGAGTTAGACCATGCGATTGAGTGGATGCGCAAGGCGCGTCAGCTTGAAGTAGGTGGTGTTGACGTTAACCTTGAGCGAATCGAAGCGTCACTGGTGCAGGAAAAGATGGCGCAAGACATCGCGAATATGGAGGCTGAACTGGAAGTAAATCCAGAAGACGAAGCGATGCAGGCGGCCCTCGAGGCGCTGCGGCACGACGAGCGTATCTTCCGCCTTGCTCAAGCTGAAGGTTTGGTGCAGCGTTATCCGAATGAATTCGGCTACCGTTACGAACTTGGTGAGTTGTATTATATGGAGGGTGAAACCGACAAGGCGATTAAAGAGCTACAGCTCGCACAGCGTAGCCCAAATATGCGCATTAGCTCACTGATTCTGCTCGGCAAGGCTTATAAGTGGAAGGGGTTTTCGGACCTTGCAGCCGAACAGCTGAATACTGCCAAGGCTGAAATTCCGGGTATCTCTGATCAGAAGAAGGATGTGCTGTACGAACTCGGCTCCTGCTATGAAGAGCAAGGCGATATGGACAAAGCTATGGTGGAGTTTAAGACTTTATATGCAGCAGATATTAGCTATCGCGATGTTGCTCAGAAGATCGACGATTTTTACTCTCAGTAATAAGCCGAATTTCGTTTCGGCCATTTTGTTTTAGGATGGCACAGTGGGGGTGCCATTTTTAATTTTGTTCCAGTTTCTCGCGCTTACTTAATGCCGAGTACAGGGCGTATAGCCTGTGTCTGTGGTATTTATGCAACTTTGCTGCAGTGATTAGTTTGAGCAAAACAGAACCTCGGTTTTACTTGTCGCAATCGTCAATTTGCAAGTAAATGCCGATTGTGACGGCTGTCTCCGTTATGCACCAGGGAACGTCCCTGAATTGAGTTCGTGGCTCTGAGCTTTGCAAAAAACGCTATTTTTTGCACGTAAGCTCAAACGGATTTCTGTCATAGTTGCCATTGAAATGCCCGGTTTGGGGGCTCAAGAGGTCCTATGTGTGCTGCGTAACGGCTCTCATCGCGTTGCGTTTTAGAAAGCGTTCTAGAAAGCCCTTGAATTTGTAGCGAACTCTAAACCAAGCGCTTTGGAGATCGGTCGACCCAGACGGACTTACTTTTCGTCGCTGCTGAGTACAAAGGGCTGGACCGAGGATAGCATGCGTTCGGGGACCGCGCTGACGATGTAGGTGCCGTCATCGCGTGCTTCTTCTTTGCGTACGCCGCCTTCTCGATGCAGTCGAGCGACCAAGTCGTAGCGATCATGTGGAATGAGCAAGCGCAGCTGTGCAAAGTCGCTCTCCACAATCGACTCCATCAGCTCGAGTAGCGCGGGGATACCTTCGCCTGTGTGCGCACTAACGAACAGAGCTTCCGGATACCTGAAGGATAAGCTCAGGCGAATGTCTTCGCTCCAAAGGTCGTCGATCTTATTGAATACCGTGATGATCTTCTTCTCGTCGGCATCGAGTGTACGTAGGACTGACAGCGTGGTTTCCGCATGTGCGTCGATTTCAGGGCTGTTGACATCCAGCACGTGAATCAGAAAGTTGGAGACCACCGCTTCTTCCAGGGTGGCTTTGAATGCATCGACCAGCCGGTGCGGCAGGTTGCGCACGAAGCCGACGGTATCGGTCACTACCAGCGGCTGACCGTTCGGCAGCGGGCAGCGGCGGGAGGTCGGGTCGAGCGTGGCGAACAACTTGTCTTCCGCCAAAATATCTGAATTGGTCAGCTGATTGAGCAGCGAGGATTTGCCGGCATTGGTGTAGCCGACGATTGCGCAGGTGGGTACCGGCACGGTCATACGCTTTTTGCGCTGGACATGACGGTGTTGAATCACGTTTTCGAGTTCCCGCTTCACGCGTGTGATCTGGGTGCGGACCATACGTTGGTCTAACTCTAGCTGAGTTTCCCCGGCGTCGCGCTGCATGGAGCCTCCGCCGCGTTGACGGCTTAGGTGTGTCCAGGCGCTCTTCAAGCGCGGCAAGTTGTATTCGAGGCGAGCTAGTTCGACCTGCAGTACCGCTTCCTTGGTCTGCGCGCGCTTGCCGAAAATATCGAGAATGGTCTCTTGGCGATCGATTACCAGAATCTTGTCCTCGGCGGCTTTTTCCCAGTTGCGCTGTTGGGCAGGGGTGAGCTCGTTGTCGAATACGATGACATCGCAGCCATGCGCTTGGGCTTCTGCCACCAGTTCTTCGGCCTTTCCGGTGCCGACCAGGAATTTTGCCTGTGGCTTGCGAATCGCGATTTGGACTTCGTGCTGAATGCCAATGCCCAGCGTGGTGACGAGTTCTCGCAACTCGTCAAGTAGGCTGCGCGTGGTGGTTTCGGAGTCACCTGGTAGGGTGATTCCAACGAGCATGGCCCGTTCGACCATTTTGGGTTTTTCTTTTACGTCGTGCAAGTACAGTGAAATGTAAATGGCTTGGCGGGAAAAGCTACTGTTTTTTTCGGAATTCTCTACGAATCGCGGTCGATTTTTAGTTCGCCCCGAGCTGGTTGGATTGTTCATCTCCTCGTATGCTAAAAGCCAGTGACCTCTTCGATTTTCCGCAGTCGCTACCGTTTGATGCCGTTTTTGCGGCTGACTTGGCGCCGTGGAAGTGGGTGCCGCTGATTCGTGAGGCGCTCAAGTCGTACAGTTTTCAGTCGAGCGCGATCGAAATTCCGCCCGGACTACACGTCGAAGGGCAGGTGTTTATTCATCCATCTGTCAAATTGCCGCCATTTGGCTCGATCACCGGTCCAGCCTATATCGGTGAGGGCACCGAGTTGCGTCCGGGGGTGTTTATTCGTGGCAATGTAATTGCAGGTGCAAACTGTGTGTTGGGGAACTCCTGTGAATTTAAAAACTGCCTGTTACTCGATGGCGTGCAGGTGCCGCACTTTAGTTATGTGGGCGACAGTGTGCTGGGCAACAAGGCGCACTTGGGCGCGGGTGTGACTTGCTCGAATCTGCGCTTGGACCAACGTGAGGTGCCGGTGCAACAGCCCGACGGTTCGCGCTGTGGTTCGGGGCTGCGTAAGTTGGGTGCGCTGATTGGCGATCACGCCGAAGTTGGCTGCAACGCGGTGTTGAACCCCGGTTCTGTGCTTGGCCGTCGAGCCCTAGTCATGCCAACCATGGCGTTTCGCGGCTATATTGGCGCCGATTCGATCGCCTATCTTAAACAGAAGATCGAAACGGCGCCGCGTATGGACTGAGTGTCAGGCTGCCTGTCTACCGTGCGAAGGCTGCTTTGAGTTCGAACAGGCTATTGAACGCCGCTTCCGCTCCGGCTTCCAATAGTTCTTCGGTGCTGTGCGCGCCAGTGGCAACGCAGTAGCACGGCAGTCCCGCATTGTGTGCGGTTTCGATGTCGGTGGGCGAATCGCCGATCATACAGGAATCTTCTGCGGAGGCCTCGATTTGATCCAGCACATAGCGGGTCAGTTCAGGCTGTGGCTTGTGCCAGTCGGTGTCTGAATTGCCGATGCATTTGGGGATGTATTTGGCGAAGCCAGCATATTTGCTGACTTGGCGAGCGGTGTCGCCGTGCTTATTGGTGAAGATGATCTGCGCAATGCCGGCTGTATGGCTGCTTTCGATCAGTTCCGGTCCACCGGCGAGGATGATCAGGCCCTCGAGCATGATTTCCGGAAAGCGCGTGCGGAAACGCCGGCAGGCTTCCGCCAGGTTGGGTTCATCGATGAAAATTCCCATGGTGGAGGGCATGGTACCGCCCAAGCTGCGGCGGATCACGTCGGGGTCGGGAGTGGCGCCGCCCATCGCTGTAATCACGTCGCTGTAAGCGCGAATGATCGCCGCGGTTTGGTCGATCAAGGTGCCGTCCATATCCCAAAGGATGGCTTTGGGGGTGGGGAGAGTCTGACAAGTGTTCATTTAAATGGTAGTAGTGGTTTCGCGTTCAAGCTGGAAGACGGCGCTGCCGAGAGCGTAGAGGTCGGTATAGACGCCGTCCGCTGCGGTTGATTGTGTCAGTTCCTCGGTGCTATGACTGCCGGTGGCGACGAGGTAGCACTTGAGATCGCCGACTTCGGCTGCGGCGAAATCAAATGGCGAGTCACCGATGAGGATGGTTTCGGCCGAAGTGGTTTTCATTACCTCCAGCATGTGAGCGGTGAATTGGGCTTCCGGCTTGCGGTAGGGGGTGTCGCCGGTTCCGACGATGGCGTCGAGCCAGCGGTCCATGTCGAGGTGCTTAAGCGTGGCGCGTGCGTCGTCGCCGAACTTGTTAGTAAACACCGCGAGTTTATAGCCTCTGCCTTTTAACGCTTCGAGGATCCAAGCCGCGCCGGGCAGCTCGAGCACATCTTCAAACATGATTTGCTCGAAATGCTCGCGAAAAATCGGCAGCGCGGCGTCGACGTGTTGTTTGCCCAACAGGCGTTCGAGGGTCACAGGTGCTGATCCGCCGACAGTGGCGCGCACGGTGGCGTAGTCGGATTCGGGGAGGCCGAGCTGGCGCTGCGCGTGCGCAACGCTGCGGTGGATCGTGGTGAAATGGTCGATCAGTGTCCCGTCTAGGTCAAAGAGTATGGTTTGCATGGTAAATTGTTCTTTATGTGAAGTCGGCAAATGTGCAAAGTTCGCATCATGCATGAGCATGCTTCGCCGCAGTGGCAAGCGAACGTGTAGAGATCGATTGCATTCAATGATGGCGAATGGTGAAGACAAGCGGGCAGGTATGGATATTCTGCGTGAAGCTGCCGAGTTGACGCTCGTGCTTTGCGGGGACTGGCTGCTGCGCAATGATCGGCCTGAATTTCAGCAGCTTGAGGCTGCCTTAATTGCTGAGCCGGGCGTTGCGGTGATCGCTTTTGATGTGAGCAACCTGGGAGAGTGGGACACCGCGTTGCTGATTTTTGTACGGCGCTGTCGTGATCTGGCGCAAGCGCATGGCGTGCCGTGCGTGTTGGACGGTCTGCCAGAGGGTGTGCGCAATATGATGCGGCTGTCGCTGGCGGTGCCTCGGCAGGAGCCGGTGGCAGACGCGGCGGCGCCGGATGTGTTCACTCAAGTGGGGGATCAAGTGCTGCGCACTTATCGCGGACTGGATAACTATTGCATTTTTCTCGGTCAGTTGTTGCTCGCTCTCCGCGCATTGCTGACCGGTCGCGCACAGCTGCGGATGAAAGACTTTCTCTTTCTGTTGCAGTCGACCGGCGCGAGGGCGGTGCCGATTGTTTGTTTGCTGAGTTTTCTGACCGGCTTGATCATCGCCTTTATTGGCGTGATCCAGTTGCAGAAATTTGGCGCAGATATTTATGTGGCTGATTTGGTGGGGGTGGCGATGACGCGTGAACTGGGTGCGGTGATGGCCGGGGTGATTATGGCGGGACGCACTGGTGCTGCCTTTGCCGCTCAGATCGGTAGTATGCAGGTGAATGAAGAGGTCGATGCCTTGAGCTGTTTTGGGATTTCGCCGATGCAGTTTCTGGTGCTGCCGCGGGTGGTCGCTCTGGTGTTGATGATGCCGCTGCTCTGTGTCTGTGCCGATCTGGTGTCGATCCTTGGCGGGATGGTGGTGGCGGTTTCGATCTCGGATGTGAGTGTGGTGCAGTATTTCAATCAAGTGGAGAACGCCGTGGGATTGAATGATTTCTTCGGCGGGATTTTTAAAAGCGCCGTGTTTGGGGTGATTATCGCTTTGGCGGGGTGTTACCGTGGTTTGAATTGCGGTAAAGATGCGACTGCGGTTGGTTTGGCGGCGACCTCTGCAGTGGTGACCGCGATTACCTGGATGGTGGTGGCGGATGCGGTGTTCGCGGTGAGTTTTCATATTCTCGGTATTTAAGCATGCGTGTGAACCCAAATAAAATAACGGTGAAGGGGCTGACTATGGCCTATGGCGATTATACCGTGATGAACGCGCTCGATTTTACGGTGAAGCGGGGAGAGATCAAAGTGCTCATGGGCGGGAGCGGCTGCGGCAAGAGCACCTTGCTAAAACACCTGATTGGCTTGGAGCAGGCGCGCAGAGGTCAGATTTTTTACGACGATGCGTTGTTCGACCCCACAGCGGAAACGATGGAGCGTGTTCGCCGCCGTTTCGGTATCTTGTTTCAGAGCGGGGCTTTGTGGAGCTCGATGAGTGTTGAGGAAAATATCGCGCTGCCGTTGGAGGAATATACGGATTTGGGGGCGAAGGAGATCCGGGAAATTGTCGATTTTAAATTGTCGCTGGTCGGATTGAGTGGGTTTGGGCATCGCTACCCGTCCGAATTGAGTGGAGGGATGCGCAAGCGGGCTGGGCTGGCACGAGCGATCGCGCTGGACCCAGAGGTTTTGTTTTTTGATGAGCCATCTGCCGGTTTGGATCCGCTGAGCTCGTTGCGTCTCGACGAACTGATTCTGCAACTGCGCGATGCGCTGGGGGCCACCGTCGTGGTGGTCACGCATGAGCTGGCGAGTATCTTTGCGATTGCCGATAGTGCGCTGTTTCTAGATGCCGAGACCAAGACCGCGCTGTGCGATGGTAACCCGCGGCAGCTGGTCGATGATCCCGCGGTGGATCCCAAGGTGCGTCACTTTCTAAATCGAGGTGCCGAACCAGGCATG